>DASXKM010000001.1:0-3089 GCA_036496825.1 Puia sp.
TTGCGGGCAGTTTTTTCTGAAATACCCCGGGATTGCAAATAAAACAGACCTTCTTCATTCAAACGACCCACCGTACATCCATGCGTGCACTTTACATCATCAGCAAAAATTTCAAGCTGTGGTTTTGTATTCACGCTACTTGAGTCGGAGAGCAGTATATTCTTATTACTCTGATAAGCATTGGTTTTTTGTGCTGCCTGCCTGACAAATATCTTTCCGTTAAACACACCTGTTGCATGATCGCTCAAAATACCTTTATACAATTCGTTGCTCAGACAATTGGGTTTGATATTGTCAACGATGGTGTGATTGTCAATATGACTCTGGCCGGATTGAAAATAAAGTCCGTAGAGATGTGCCTCACAATTCTTTGCATCGAGAATTACATTCAAATTATTACGTACCAGTCCGCCGTTTAGTGAAATGGTGACGGTGTGGGAAAAGCTTTTGCCTATCTGCCGGATGTGGGTAGTACTTACCTGGTTTGTATTCGAACGATCGTTTTGAATTTTATAATATTCCAGGCGGGCAGCATTTTCAACAATGATCTCCATGACCTGGTTTGTAAAACTTTCATTAGTTCCCAAAGTAGCGTAGGATTCGACCACCTGCACCTGGGCCTGTTCGTTCACGATCATCAGACTGCGCGGTTGTGAAAGAATATTCACGGATCGTGCATCGGTAACATGATAGATGTAAAGCGGATGCTGAATGATTTGTCCTTTTGCAATGTGAATGAAAACGGCTCCGTGAACGAAAGCAGTATTTAAAGCGTTTATCCCATCTTTCAGATAATGACTACTATCACCAAGCCATGCTGTTACTTTTTCATGGTGACCATTATTTGCGGCTTCTTCCAGTGCGATCACTTCCAGTCCGGGGGATAATATTCTGGAAAGTGCAAAAGAATAAAAACCATTTACGAATACCAGTTCGTTAGCCTGTGCGAAGCCGGGTAAGCGAAATTGATCAAGATCCTTTGTCGTAATGGTTCCCGTCAGCGGATCTGCGGGTAACTGGAATTCTTTATTGAAAAGACCGGCAATACGGGTATATTTCCATTCTTCGTGCTTCGTTCCGGGAATGCCCATGGCAGAAAAAGCGGTAAAAGCCTGCTCACGGATTTTGTCGAGTCCTCCATGGTCTTCACTGGGTTGGAACTGATCAAATCTTTCTTTAAAATATGCAATGGTATTCATTATATCTTGTTAAGCTGCACGTCAGACGGCCTCTACTGTATTTTCATTTTTTATAAAATCGTATCCTCTTTCTTCCAGTTCCAGCGCAAGTTCTTTCGGTCCGGATTTGACTATTCTGCCATTATACAGAACATGGACAAAATCGGGTACGATATAATCCAGCAAACGCTGATAGTGGGTAACGACCAGAATAGCATTGTCTTTTCTGCGTAATTTATTTACACCGTTTGAAACAATTCGTATGGCATCGATGTCGAGGCCCGAATCCGTTTCATCCAATATAGCCAGTTTCGGTTCCAGCATAGCCATTTGAAATATTTCATTCCGTTTCTTTTCACCACCTGAAAATCCTTCGTTCAGGGAGCGGCTTAACAGGGTCTGCTCCATATTGACCAGCGCCATTTTTTCTTTCATTCTTTTCAGAAATGTGACAGCATCCAGCGGATCTTCACCGCGATATTTCCGAATTTCATTTACGGCTGTTTTGATAAAATTAATTGTGTTCAGGCCCGGAATTTCGACGGGATACTGAAAGGCAAGAAACAATCCTTCCGCTGCCCTGTGTTCCGGGGATAAATCGAGCAGGTTTTTACCAAGGAATTCGACGGATCCTTCGAGTACTTCATAATCACTGCGGCCGGCCAGAACAGATGCCAGAGTGCTTTTGCCGGAACCATTAGGTCCCATAATAGCATGTACTTCACCCGGTTTGATATCCAGGTTTATTCCGTTTAAGATTTTCTTTCCCTCAATTCCTGCATGCAAATTCTGAATCGTCAACATAATTCTTCTTTATAATTTTTATTACTCTATAGTTTTCGCTGATGGCCAGGCCGTTTAAGTTAACCTACACTTCCTTCAAGGCTTATCGCCAGCAGCTTTTGTGCCTCAACGGCAAATTCCATGGGTAGCTGGTTCATGACTTCTTTGGCGAATCCATTGATGATCAATGCCACTGCCGTTTCGGTATCAATCCCGCGCTGATTACAATAAAAAATCTGATCCTCACCTATCTTGGATGTAGTGGCTTCGTGTTCCACGATCGCGGAATTATTTCTCACTTCGATATAAGGGAATGTATGGGCCCCACATTTATCTCCCAGCAAGAGAGAGTCGCACTGTGAAAAATTTCTTGAATTGCCGGCATTCTTACTTACATGCACCAATCCTCGATAACTATTATTACTGTACCCGGCAGAAATTCCTTTTGAAACGATACGGCTACGGGTATATTTTCCGAGATGCATCATTTTGGTTCCCGTGTCGGCCTGCTGGTAATTATTGGTGACTGCAACTGAATAAAATTCACCCGTTGAATAATCGCCTTTTAATATGACGCTGGGATATTTCCACGTAATAGCAGATCCGGTTTCCACCTGGGTCCATGATATTTTTGAGTGGTTGCCTTTGCAGATTCCTCTCTTCGTTACAAAATTATAAACACCGCCCATTCCGTTTTTATCACCCGGATACCAGTTTTGTACTGTTGAATATTTTATTTCGGCATTTTCCTGTGTTACCAGTTCGACCACTGCTGCATGAAGCTGGTTTTCATCCCGCATGGGAGCTGTACAACCTTCCAGATAACTCACGTAACTGTCATCATCCGCAATTATCAGCGTTCTTTCAAACTGACCCGTATTTTCGGCATTGATCCTGAAATAGGTGGAAAGTTCCATCGGACAACGTACGCCTTTTGGAATATATACAAATGAGCCGTCGCTAAAGACGGCAGCATTCAAAGCAGAAAAATAATTATCCGTAACAGGAACCACAGATCCAAGATATTCGCGAATTAAATCAGGATGTTCCTGAACGGCCTCGCTCATCGAGCAAAAAATAATACCCAGTTCCGCCAGCTGACCCTTGAATGAAGTTCCAATAGATACG
>DASXKM010000002.1:0-5426 GCA_036496825.1 Puia sp.
TCATGTTCATCATTTTTTAAGATCGCCGGTCGGAACGTATTCCAGCGGTATGATTAAAAAATTATCTCTTCTTCTTGCTTTTATAGGAAAACCTTCACTCCTTTTACTGGATGAGCCTTTGGCCATGCTGGATGAATCATCCTCGCAAATATTGCCTGAATTAATCAACGCCTATCATAAAGAATTCAAAACGGCCTTTATTTTGAGTTCACATCAGTCATTTAATCTCTTCTCATTGCCGGTCAATGAAATTTTTATAACCGACCGGTCCCTGCAGCCCATCACATGAATTTTATTTAGCGACATTTTAAACCCGGACAGCCATTGCATCAAAATCGTACAGTTTTTAAGAGGGCTCCGTTTCAAGCAATTGAAATACAACATTTTATTACCCGGCATTTGGTTGGCTGTAAAGAAGAATCCTATTTGCTCCCCATCTAAATGCTTTCAAATGCTCAGGAACTTCTTCAGAATAAGTTTCAGAAATCTTAAAAGATACAAGGGATATACGATTATCAACATCCTTGGCCTTTCAATGGGCATCGCGATTTGCCTGCTGATTTTTCTTGTCATTAGTTTTGAGAACAGCTTTGATAATTTTCACAAAAAACAGGGCCGCATTTACAGGATACTCACTGAATATCATCATGCCGACAGTAAAGAAATTTTTTACGGCCGCGGTGTTCCCTTTGCATTTCCCAATGCCATCAAATCCACCTTAAAACAGGCAGAAGAAACAGCCCCCATTTTTTGTGATAATAATGTTCTTTTTAATATTCCGGGACCAGACAACCACGCATCAAAAAAATTTAAAGAAGAAAATGGTGTTTTTTATGTTACACCTGCTTTCTTTAAAATATTTGATTTTCCCCTTTTGTCGGGATCCTATGGGACATTGGCCGACCCGGACAATGCCCTGGTGACAAAGGAAATAGCGGAAAAATATTTTGGTAACTGGAAGGATGCCATTGGTAAAACAGTCAGAGTGAATAATACAAATACGGTTAAAATTAGCGGAATACTCTCGACAGTACCTGCAAACACTGGTTTCCCGCTGAAAATTGTAATAGCTTATGGTACAGGATTCACCAATCGCTTTTTACATTCAACGGACTTTGACGGAACCAGTTCCGGCAATGGATGTTATGTTCTGTTGTCTCCCAATACATCCGCATCCGAATTCAATCATCAGCTGATCGCTTATTCAAAAAAAGTAAAATCGCCGGATAATAAAGACGTACAGGTGGCCCAGTCTCTGAAAGAAGTTCATTTTGATACCCAGGCGGGTGATTATAGCGGCAAAACCATCAGCAGGAAATTAATCACTGCATTGTGGCTGATCGGGGCTTTTATCCTGCTGATCGCCTGTGTAAATTTCATAAATCTTTCTACCGCTCAGGCAGTTAACCGTGCAAAAGAAGTAGGAGTGAGAAAAGTTTTAGGCAGTAATAAATGGCAGCTGAAGCTCCAGTTTCTTTCTGAAACTTTTTTAATTGTACTGGTATCTGTTGTTCTTTCCCTCCTGATGGCCTTTCTTGTTTTACCATATATCAATCGACTGCTGGAATTACCCATAGCGATCAACCGGGAAACCGGAAATTCCATTCTATTATTCCTGCTGTTGATATCTGTTTCAGTGACTCTTTTAGCTGGCTTTTATCCTTCCATCGTTCTTTCTGGTTTTAATCCGATCAACGCATTAAAAAGCAAACTAACGGCAAAGGCATCCAGTGGTTTTACGCTCAGGAGAGGATTGGTCATATTCCAGTTTATGATCGCTCAGTCTCTGATCATTGCCACATTGGTAATTGCCAGGCAAATGACTTTTTTCACGAGTCAGCCCCTGGGCTTTGATAAAAATGCAATTGTAAATATTCCTGTTCCCGGTGATAGCGTCGCCAATAGTAAACTCGATTATCTGAAAAAGCAATTGAAAACAATCAATGGAGTTCAAAATGTGAGCTTTAATTCCAATACACCTGTTGAAGACAACAATGATAACTGGACCAACCTGAAGTTTGATCATGCTACAAAACAAACAGACTTCTATTCGATTTTCAAGGAAGCAGATGAAGAGTATGTACCTGGTTTTAAATTGCCGCTCGTAGCCGGACGGAATATAAATCCATCCGATACGATCAAAGAATTTCTGGTAAATGAAATGTTGCTGAGGAATCTGGGAATAAAGAATCCGGAAATGGCCCTGAATAAAGAAATTTTTCTTTTTGACCATGCCAGAGGTCCTATTGTTGGTGTACTGAAAGATTTTAATACCCGTTCATTCCGTGATGATCTGGCACCATTGATTGTCACGAGTTATAAAAGAGATTACAACGAAGCCTCCATAAAACTGGATTCAAAGAATTTAACAGGATCATTGGGTCTCATAGAGAAAAAATGGAATGAAACATTTCCTGATTTTGTTTTCGAATATAAATTCCTGGATGAAAAAGTTGAAAGTTTTTATAAACAGGAAAACCGCCTGGCTCATTTATACAAATTATTTGCCCTGATTGCTATTTTTCTAAGTTGTCTGGGATTATATGGTCTGGCATCTTTCATGGCTGTTCAGAGATTAAAGGAAGTGGGTATCCGAAAAGTGCTGGGGGCATCGGGGAGTCATATCGTTTATCTTTTCTCCAAAGAATTCGTGTTATTAATAACTATTGCATTTGCTATCGCGACGCCGCTGACATGGTATTTTATGCATCAGTGGTTGCAGAATTATCCGTTCAGAATAGAATTAAGCTGGTGGATCTTTATCATCGGTGGCCTGGCGTCCATCTTAATTGCTCTGATAACCGTGAGTTTCCAGGCTATCAAGGCAGCCGTTGCTAATCCTGTAACAAGCCTCCGGTCAGAGTAACCTGTACGAATTTATTTAAACCAATTGATTCAGATACTCACGCGGCAACAGGTCGCGTCCGAAAAATGCAGATGAATCATATTTCATCAGTCCCTCAGCTACCGTCTTCATGACAGTAAGCACATGGTTTAGTACACTGGGTCCCACGCTGACCCGGGCAACGCCTATTTTTTCCAGATGCTGTAAATCTGAAATCGGTTTCAGAAGTACGACATTCACCGGCATCTCTACTTCTTCTACGAAACGGGTGATATCGTCGTATCTGTTTATCATAATCGGATATACACAATCCGCGCCGGCTTTTTTAAATGCTCTGGCTCTTTCAATCGCATCTGTCATGGGATTGTCTCCAATCTTCAGAAAAAAAATATCTGTTCGGGCGTTGATCACGAGGGGTATGCCCATCCGGATAGCTGTTTCCCGGATGACTTCAATTTTCCTGCATTGATCAGCGATACTATTTAAACCTTTATGATCAGGCCAGGAATCTTCAATATTTATTCCGATGCCGCCATGTTCTATCAGTAAGCGGATATTCTCTTTCAACTGATCATCTGTATCAGCAAATCCCCGTTCAAAATCAACAGAAAGCGGTAGGTCAACAGCCGAAGAAATTTTATGCACAATGTTCAATAACTCCGCGAACGGAATATGTTCTCCGTCAGGATAACCATTGGACAGGGCAGTCGCCACGCTGGCTGTTGCCACTGACTGAAACCCTACCTGCTGAATAAGTTTCGCACCCAGGCTGTCCCAGATATTTGGTAGTACCAGTAATTTTTCGTCCAGATGCTGCGCTCTGAACCGTTCGGCTTTCTCCGCCTGTGCTTTCTGATTTACCATAAATTCATGGATTTACAGCCAAATATCGTAAGAGGAACGAATTTGAAAAATATATTTTACTAAATAATCTTTAAATAACGATTATTCCCTGTAACCAATTTCTGCCCGGGCGGCAACTGTCCAGTCCTTTATCAATTTTATCTGGCCACTGTCCAGTTTGGCATATCCATGAATAAACGTATAGGAACTCAGGGGCATATCCCGTTTTTCCACTTCATCTGCAATATCCCCCATCCGGTGATCCAGTTTCTTTTTGCTGAATCCGGAAAGGTCAGAAAAATTGATGGCGTGTTTGCCATCGTTGATATGACTTCTCAGCCACAATCCAACCGGATTAATATTTACATACCAGGGATATTCGGTGCGGTTGGAATGACAGTCATAACAAGACGTTTTTAGTATATGCGCCACCGAATCGGGTGTGTGGACCGTATGCGTCAGATCTGACGGTCCTTCCGCTATACCATTATTGCGGGCAGGTCTGATAAATTGAATCGAAATAAAAATAATAATTAAACAAATGAATATTTTGCGAATCATGCCCAAATATCGTTACTGTTTTCTGTAATTTTTATTTGAATGTCAGATTCAAAGAAATAATATTGGCATTCAGATCAGTCGTTTGCGAGTAATGCCCATAACGCAGTTCAAGAATTCGAAGACTGTTTGTAAAAACACCTTTGGGAGGTGCACGCCTCAAACCGGCGCCAAATAAGTTACTATTGAATGCAGCCAATGCATAGTTACTCGTAAAATATTGCTCGTCTTCCGTGTGTACGGCATAAGGCGCGAAATATCTGGCAGCCGTTTGCATGTATAGTCTGTAAAAGGGAGATATGGAAAAGAATGGTGTGATTTTAACGGGTATTTCCAGATTGAAAGTGTTGGACATAATTCCCCAGCTGTCTGCATAAAATCTATAATAAGAACGGATAATAATATTGTCACCCAAAAAATAATTCAGTCTGAAACCAATCGGCAATTTGAAACGCTGCGACGGCAGATTTTCGATAGTATCCTTCCCCGTATTGTAATATACCCGATGAAAGGGCAGACCGAGATAACCATTCTGATACACCATGTCCAGTTCAACACTGCCCTGCATTCTCTGGTTGATGATCTGGGAGAAAGAAAGGGAAGCGGTCAGTGTGTTTCTGGGTTTGGAGGGAATAACAGGGGCTTTAGACTTTCCGACCACCTGTCCACTGCTGTTCACCAGTTCCGATCGTCCGCTGGCGCTTGTGATATAATGTAGTTGTAAGGTGCTGTCTATCGCTGTTTCTTTGGTTACCGGTATAAATTCCGTCGGATATATCATTTTAATCTGGTCGAAAAAGCCTACAACCTTCAGACTGAATTCGCCGTTGTTTTTATTTTTCTTCGAAACGGATCCATTGAGTCCAAGAGAATAATAATAATTGTTTTCAGCAGAATAATATGCACCCAGACTGAAAGATGTTCCTTTCATATCGTTTTCCCTTGACCAGGTCAGCGTTGGGTAGATTCTGGTTCCATTGTTCCTTGATGTGCCATTGGAATCGACATAAGCCTGCGAGGCAGCTGTATGGTAATCGATACCCAGTCCCACAGAAAGTGTGTTCTTCCTTTGCCTTTTATCCCAGCCGATAAATGTTACATCGATTCCATTGGCAAAATCGGTTACGTTACCATTGCCTTTTTCGTCGGTTCTTCCACCCATTACCGCCGACTTATTAGC
>DASXKM010000003.1:0-5795 GCA_036496825.1 Puia sp.
ACCGGTTAACAGAATAAAAAAAGAAACGAACAGGACGATGATTTTTTTCATTTCAGGATTTTATAATAATAAGAAATATTTCAAGGGACAGTCTGCCGGGAGTGGTCAGGCCGTCTTGATGAGTTCAAATGCGGACAGATATTTATCAATGTAACGATGTTTCTCCGCATGTTTATACTGCATTATATATCTGGGATGTTCCAGTGGAACAATTTTCCCGAAGAAACCCATTTCCCGATTCAGTGATGTCAAAAATTTTTCATTTTTACCTGTTCCAAAGCAAAAGCAGATTTTCCTGCTTACCTCCATTTGGATCAGCGTCCGGATATTTTCCATGATAAATGGCCTGACTGCTTCGATGAGGCCCGGGCTGTCGTAATAGTTATAATTTTTTTCTTTTCTCCGGTTATCCGAGTATGTGAATCCCAGCGGACAAATCGAATTGATATAGAAATCCCTGTAAAAGGCCTGCGGGCCTCCGTAGGCGTGAATCATCTCGTAAATGAATACGGATGAAGGCTCATGTGTCTGTTTGCCCGTATATCCAATTTCACATTCTGTTCCGAGTCTTTTTGGATCCGTAAACGGTATTCCTGTCAGTCCTGCTCCAAAGCGTCCCGGATTGATGCCGAGTATCAGATGGCGGACCGCATTGTCGTTATAATATTTCCTGTAAAATTTTTCGGCGATGAGCAGTGGCTGATCTGATTCCGTAAATGGATTCATCATCCGTACACCCGGTGGCAGAGAATTTCCGGTATAAGATAGTTGTCTGTTAAACCGGATGGCCTTTTCTGCAAATGTCATTCTGCGAATTTATTTGAAAATTCCGGCCATTATTCAACTATTGTTCAAAAAAAAACCCTTCGTTTCTGAAGGGCTGCCATGGGCGGATTAACGGATCCCGAAGACCTTTAATAGAGCCCGTCCCAGGTTTAATTAAAATTTACGGTTGGTCTTTCATGTTTCGTTTAAAAACACATGGATTCAGAGCATATTAACCTGATTATACATTTCTTTTGAAATTCGCAATGTTGACTGAGATTGTCCCTTTTCGTTTACGATCATAAACACACCACCGATTTCTGTCAGCAGGCGAATCTTATATGATTTGTATGTGATGAGATCGGATGTACCATCCTTTGCTGACAAAGCCCTGCTGATTCGTCTTTCAAAATTCCTGATCTCCTGCCTGCTGTTGAATACAATATTTCTCTGGTCTGTTTTACCGGTCATTCCATTCTGATAAGAGAAAAAATATTTTCCATCTTTCTGCACTATGACCGTTAAATTTCCATCTTCTGTTTTCACTGCACGAACAGTTTGAATTATTTCATTCTGGGCAAGACCAGATGAAAGAAGGAAAACAGTTGCCATTAATAATATCAGTGTTTTCATTTTCACAATTTTTTCAGGAATTCCGGCGGCGGATTCCTCCATTACTATTCTTATGGCGATCCCTTACATCATAGTATAAATATCCGGGCCTGCTGTGATGTTCCCCGGACATTCCTGCCGCTAAAGAAAAGGATATTTTAAAGGCGTGTATGCAAATCTTTCAGTTTCAAAATCTTAAACCCATAAAATCATTTATCAATTCTGAAAAGCCCGGGTCCGGTTGCCCGGATCATTGATTTATTCTCTTTTTCCGGCAGCAGTAGTGTGCAAATTATTACACATCCTCTTCCGGTTGTTTCTAAAAGCAATGATTTCGCTATCTTCAGCAATCTTCGAAAACCTCCTCCATGAAATTCTTTCTTCCTGTATTCATTTTATTGATATCACTTGTCTCCTGTAAACTCACACGCACCTATGATACCATCATACGCGACGGATTAATCTATGATGGAAACGGAGGCGAACCCTTCCAGGGAGATATTGCCATTGATGCGGATACGATTGCCTTTATTGGCGATCTGAAAAACAGTCGCTCCAATAATGAAATAAACGCGGAAGGCAAAGCAGTCTCGCCTGGTTTTATCAATATGCTCAGTCATTCGGAAGAATCATTGATACAGGATGCCCGCTCACAGAGTGAATTACGACAGGGTGTTACCCTGGAAGTATTTGGAGAATCAAGTATGGGACCGTTGAATGATAAGATGAAAAAACAAATGGCCGACGGCCAGCGGGACATCAAATATCCGGTAACATGGAATACGCTGGGAGAATATATGAACTGGCTTGAAAAAAAAGGGATCAGTTGTAATATCGCATCGTTCGTCGGCACAGGAACCGTGCGCCAGTATGTAATTGGAGAAGATGATGTAGCGCCGACGGCTACACAACTGGATCATATGAAATTATTGATAGATCAGGCCATGGAAGAAGGTGCCATGGGAATAACCAACGCCCTTATATACCCGCCTGATTTCTTCGCGAAAACGGATGAACTGGTTCCACTGGCAAAGGAAGCTGCCAAATACGGCGGCATGTACACGAGTCATATCCGAAGTGAAGGAAGCAAACTATTTGAAGCTGTCGGGGAACTGATCAGTATTTCCAGACAAACCGGTATCCGGGTGGAAATATACCATTTAAAAGAAGCGGGCAAGGATAACTGGTGGAAACTGGACAGTCTTATTAAAATAGTGGAAAAGGCCAGAAAAGAAGGTATGCCTGTCACAGCCAATATGTATACATACAACCGGAGTGCAACCGGACTAACGGCGTCCTTTCCTCCCGGTCTTCAGGATGGTGGTTTTGACAAGTTGTGGGAAAGGCTGCAGGACAAAAAGATCCGCGAACAGATGAAAAAGGCGATGAACACAAACGCAACCGACTGGGAAAATACATATTACCAGGCAGGAGGCGCGGAAGGCGTTTTACTGATCGGTTTTAAAAAAGATTCACTGAGAAAATATATTGGAAAGACGCTGGCAGAAGTTGCCGCCATCCGTGGCCGGTCTGCAGAAGAAACTGCCATGGACTTAATTGTGGAGGACAGTACCAGGATAGAAGTCGTGTATTCATCCATGGATGAAAATAATGTGCGCAGGGAAGTTGCTTTACCCTGGGTTAGTTTTGGTTCCGACGAAGCATCAACAGCGCCCGAAGGAGTGTTTCTTCTGTCCAGCGCGCATCCCAGGGCCTATGGAACTTTTGTAAGGGTGATCGGAAAATTTGTACGTGACGATAAAATGCTCAGTTTACAACACGCCATATATCAATTATCAAAATTGCCTGCAACGAATCTGAAGCTGGACCGGAGAGGAGAATTGAAACCCGGCAATTACGCGGACATTGTACTCTTCGACCCAAAGCTTGTACAGGACCATGCGACCTACGAAAAACCCCTGCAATACGCAACCGGCATATCCGATGTTTTGGTAAACGGTGTACAGGTTATAAAAAATGGTGAACATACCGGTGCCAAACCCGGCCGCTTTATAAAAGGGCCGGGGTTTAGAAAATCTTCGGTGAAATAACTGATCGTATATCGTTAATCGTATATCGTTAATCGTTAATCGTTAGCATCAATGCGAGTCGCGTACAACGGAACTACCGGATCCTCCGACGAGAAAATCCAGATCTGCACCCAGATGTGCCTGTTGCACATGGTCGACATATAACTTCACATATCCGCGATGGGCAAGGGCCGGTGAAAAAACAAACCGTTTTTTTCTTTCGGTAAATTCTTCTTCCGTGACATTTATATTTAATTTCCTGTTTGGAACATCCAGCGTAATGATGTCGCCGGTTTCGATCAATGCAAATTTTCCACCGTCGGCCGCTTCAGGTGAAACGTGTAAAACGATAGTACCAAAACCGGTTCCGCTCATTCTTCCATCTGAGATACGCACCATATCCCTGACTCCTTTCTCTAATAGTTTGGATGGAATTCCCATATTTCCCACTTCCGGCATTCCGGGATAACCTTTGGGTCCGACATTTTTTAATACCAGAACACTGTTTTCGTCTACCTCCAGATCCGGCGAATCAATTCTCGATTTAAAATCTTCAATGTTTTCGAATACCACCGCGCGGCCCTGATGTTGCATCAAATGCAGGCTGGCTGCCGATGGTTTGATGACGGCAGCTGCTTCACATAAATTTCCGGTTAAGATCGCGAGCCCCGTTTCCGATGTAAATGGTTTGTCTACAGATGCGATTACCTCCCTGTTGTAGCATTCCGCACCGGCGTAATTTTCAGCAATGGATTTTCCGTTTACAGTAATCGCATCTTTATTCAATAAGTGATCGAGTTCTTTTAAAACGGCAGGTAATCCGCCGGCATAAAAAAGATCTTCCATAAAAAATTTACCGGAGGGCTGCAGGTTTGCGATCAGCGGCACTCCTGCAGATAATCTGTCAAAATCTTTTAGCGCAAGGGGAACACCGATTCTTCCGGCGATTGCCAGCAGATGAATCACAAAATTTGTGGAACCGCCGATGGCTGCATTGGTCATGATGGCATTTTCGAATGCTTTTGTGCTGAGTATATCCGAAAGTTTCAAATCTTCTTTTACCATTTCCACGATCCTCAATCCGGATAACTGGGCAAGTACTTTTCTTCTGGAGTCCGCCGCCGGTATCGCCGCGTTGCCGGGTAGAGATAAACCCAGGGATTCCACCATGCAGGCCATGGAGGATGCCGTTCCCATCACGGCGCAATGTCCGCGGCTTCGGCACATGGCCGCTTCAATAGTCAGAAATTCTTCGTCCGAAACTTTTCCCGTTCTGATGTCGTCGTGATAGCGCCATACATCACTCGTCCCGATTTTATTTCCTTTATAGTTACCCGTTAACATCGGACCGCCGGAAACAACGATGGAGGGAATATTTACGCTACAGGCGCCCATAACAAGGGACGGCGTCGTTTTATCACAGCCGCATAACAGAACGACCCCGTCGATCGGATTCGCGCGGATAGATTCTTCCACATCCATGCTGGCCAGATTCCGGTACAACATGGCCGTCGGCTTTATCAGCGTTTCACCTAACGACATGACCGGAAATTCAACCGGGAAACCGCCGGCTTCCGAAATGCCGCGTTTTACGGATTCAGCCAGCTCCCTGAAGTGCGCATTACAGGGCGTTAGTTCACTCCAGGTATTACAGATCCCGATAACGGGCTTGTTATTGAATTCATATTCGGGGATACCCTGGTTCTTCATCCATGCCCTATATATAAATCCATCTTTGCCCTTCCGCCCAAACCACTCCCGGCTCCTTAATTTTTTTGCAACCATGTCGATAATAATTACCGGATAAAAAAATCGCCGTCACCATGCCAATGTGAACAGCTATTATTTTACAGGGAATGCGTGGCGTTGTTTATGTTCAGATCCCTTGGAAAAGTTACTCCCTGCAGAATGAGATCAGCATACTCCCTGGTGAATTTCGTTTCACAATGCCTGACTTTCTCCCCCATTTCTTCTTTGATATTTCTCAACTCATGATTGTTGGGATATTTCATGAGATTCAGGACCGATTCCTCGTATTGAATATTTAATTCCAGCAATTCCTGATACGCCAGTTGGGACTGGCTAATACGGTCGGGGTTCATATAAGCAAGATAAGATATTTTAGAATCCCTCGGTGGCGATAATTGTCAATTGTTATTTGTTAGTTGTTAGTTGGCAGGTGGCGGTTAATAATTGACAATTAACAATTGACAATTGACAATTATTACGCGTTTCTCTGATTCAGATCTCTGCCGGCATAAAAACCCATATCGATATCCTTAAAAAGCTTTGTCAAAAAAATGATCTGGCCGGTGTGATAAGAATAGTGTTCGGTCACATGAATGACAATACCAATACCGGAATAAGAAGTGCCCTGAACCACCCGCC
>DASXKM010000004.1:0-6736 GCA_036496825.1 Puia sp.
TTTAACACTTTAATTGTTTGCTGAAGAGAATCTTCAATTTCTTTTTTATCAAGCAGCTCTACCTGAAATAAACCATTGGCCATTGTGCCCGCCAATATCTCGTGACGGGGGCCACTGGCGATATAGGGGTTCTGTCCGGCAAATGCAGGTTTCATCTCATAATCACGAACGATTTTCTGCACCTGTTCCAGACTCAGATCATTCAATTTTAGAGACATACGGGTGGTTTGTTCAAAGGTCCGAATTTTATGGCTGATTCAAAATATGATGACGAATTGATTCCTAAACCAAATGTTAATAACTCTTTTTGGGGTTCTACAGACGCTGGTGTAAATACTTACGTTATCCGTTTATAAACAGAGGAAATTATTCAGGAAGAATTATCTTTGAGTTATGGCAGTATTGAAAAATGTGCAGTTTTCGAAATTGATTAAAGCGGAAGGACGCCTGAGAGAATTCAACTTCAGAAAGAGTAATGGGATTGTCGGACCCGTATATCATGTAGATGTGAGCGACGATCGGGGAAATCGTTACTATATCAACATGCATTTGGAAGACAATACCTGGACCGTTCAGGAAAAAAATCTGCCGGCATGGATTCAGGAGGCCGTCGCCCAGTTTCATCCGACCATTCTGGAACAGGAAGTATAATTTCTTACCGTTTCGGTTTCTTTCATCGCCGTTGGATTGATTCTCCAGGCCAATATTTCTTCGTCAATCCCGGATACATACCCGAAGCTGCGATATGAATAAAAACAGACTGGAGGCATTCAGCGATGGTGTAATAGCCATTATTATTACCATTATGGTATTGGAAATAAAGACCCCCCATGATACCAGCTGGCTGGCATTGCGAGAACAATTACCTGTTTTTTTAAGTTACCTGTTAAGTTTTATTTATATTGGAATTTACTGGGGCAATCATCATCATATGATCAGCGTGTTAAGCCATGTCAACGCAGCTATCATATGGGCCAATCTGAATCTTTTATTCTGGCTTTCCCTTATTCCCTTTGCCACAGGATGGATGGGAGAAAATCATTTCGCCCAGAATACGGTTGTTCTTTATGCCATTTTACTCCTCGTTTGCGGGCTTGCATTTACAATTCTGCAGATTTGTGTGGAGAGGGTAACGAAAAATAATCCGAATCTTGTTCAGGCTTTTTCCTATGTCATGCGGAAAGGAATTTTTTCAATTGTCTGTTATAGTATGGCCATTGTACTGGCTTATTACAATACCCTGTTTTCCGGGATTTTATTTTGCATTGTGGCTATTCGATGGTTGGTACCGGACAGGAATATCGAAAAAGCCCTGACCAAATAAATTTATCAACAAACGGCTACGCGTCACAAAGTTGCTATGTCGATTACAAACCGGTATTTTACATCGCCTTTGAGCATGCGATCATATGCACGATGTATATCCTGGATGTTAATCACTTCCACATCCGATACAATTTGATGATCTGCACAATAGTTTAGCATCTCCTGGGTCTCAGGCAAACCACCGATCAACGATCCGGCGATACTTTTTCTTCCTCCGATCAAATTAAATGCAAAAATCTGGGCCGGTGCAGGAGGCGCACCAACGCATATAAGGACACCATTTGTTTTTAGCAAACCAAGGTATTGATTGTAATCATGCGGGGCTGAAACGGTATCCACAATAAAATCAAAATTACCCTGCACAGCCTTCAGTTGTTCAGGATCACCCGTTAATACAAATTTATGAGCTCCGAGTTTCCGCGCATCTTCCTTTTTCGAAGGCGAAGAACTCAACATCGTTACTTCTGCACCAAACGAGACGCCGAATTTTACAGCCATATGTCCCAAACCACCGAGACCCAGTACAGCCAGTTTATGGCCTTTTCCAACCTTCCAGTATTTTAGCGGTGAATAGGTAGTAATGCCTGCGCATAAAAGTGGTGCCACATTTTGCAGTGGCAACTTGTCCGGGATGTGAAGCACAAAATCCTGATCCGCGACGATCATTTTGGAATAACCGCCATATGTAGGCGTCTTCTTATCCTGTTCCAAACCATTATAGGTAGGGGAACTTCCGTTTTGACAATATTGTTCCAGACCTTCCCGGCAATTATCACAAATTCTACAGGAATCTACCAGACAGCCTACTCCTGCGAGATCACCGACTTTGAATTTTTTTACGTCTGAACCAATTTTGGTAATCCTTCCTACAATTTCATGGCCCGGCACCATGGGAAAAATAGAATTGCCCCATTCATTTCTTAACTGGTGCAAGTCCGAATGACATACGCCACAGTATAAAATGTCAATCTGTATGTCGGTCGGCCCAGGCATCCGGCGCTCAAGATCCCATGGCCCGAGTGTGGCTTCTGCATCCTGAGCAGCATACGCTTTTGTTTTTGTCATTTGATAATTTGAATATTAGATAACCGAACAATCGAAAATCAGGATTGTTCAAAAGCAGAATGGCGATTCAATAAAATTTGTATTTCAACTGATTTTACCAAAACGTTCATTGATATATTCCCAATTGAGCACTGACCACCATGCGGTGATATAATCCGGCCTTTTATTTTGGTATTTCAAATAATATGCGTGTTCCCATACATCAAGACCAAATAGTGGCTGTCCTTTGACGTCACTGATATCCATCAGGGGATTGTCCTGATTCGCTGTCGAAACAATATCAAGTTTGTTATCTTTTTTCAATATCACCCAGGCCCAACCGCTTCCAAAACGGGCTTTGGCCGCATCCCCGAATTTTGTTTTCATTTCATCTACGGAACCGAAGTCCCTTTGTATGGCAGTTATCAGGGATGCAGATGGAACCGCTGTTTTCCCCGGAGAATTCATCAGTTCCCAAAACAGTGAGTGATTGTAATGGCCACCTGCGTTGTTTCTCATTTTGACTGAATATTTTGAAATCGAAGCAAGCAGATTTTCCAGTGTCATTTTCGAAGTATCTACTTTTTCCGCTTCTACCGCTTCTGACAGATTTTTTGCATAAGAGGCCGCATGTTTAGTGTAGTGTATTTCCATCGTCATCGCATCTA
Organism: Puia sp.; assembly: GCA_036496825.1. Lineage (GTDB taxonomy): Bacteria > Bacteroidota > Bacteroidia > Chitinophagales > Chitinophagaceae > Puia. The sequence goes on from DASXKM010000004.1 coordinate 3,039, forward strand.
TCGCCGGTTCAAGGGCAGAATAGGAGTATGGCAATGGTCGTTGCGTATAAGGTGTTGGATCGGGGGATGACTTCAGATGGCTGCTCTCAACAGAACCCGTATTTGCCAAACTGGTCAAAACAGAACCTGAAAGCCCTGCTAAAACGCCTGCTTTTCCTGCAGTATTTATAAATGCTCGTCTTGATAATTCCTGGTTTGTCATAAACTAAAGTTTTTGATTATGTAATTTAATTCCATTCAGGCTCAAAGCCCAAAACTGGTTTATATTTCTGCAGCAAAACTTTGACCATAGTAGTCACGAAAACCTATTCAGGATAAAGCAGATATTTCTTTCTTTTGATTCTGAAACGGGTAAGTGCAGGTTCCCAGCTACTGCGGATCATTTGTTCTGAAGTACCTTCTATAATTTGCTTACGAAGCATAGAGGTGCCGGCCAGCTTGTCAAAATTTCCTATCTGTTTGCTTTGGGAGGCATCGAAGAATATTTTTTTGTCCGGATAGGCATTGTAAAATTCAAATAACCAGTGAAGATCTATTTGTTTTTTTGCCCGAAGATTTTTTTCCTCGCCATCACTAAAATCCAAACCATAACAAACCGAATCCTGGTAGAGCGGATGTTCACTCATGCCCGGTATGGAGACCGGCTTAAAACTAAATTCGTATTTTTTGGCCAGTGCAGGAGCACCCAACATTGTAAAAGGGCGTTGGGTTCCTCTGCCAAGACTTATAACAGTCCCTTCAAAGAGACAAAGACTCGGATATAGTTGAATCGCCAGTTGGGTATTCAAATTCGGAGAGGGGGCAACCGGCAGTACATATGTAGAAGAATGCGTGTAGTTCCGCATAGTAATTACTTGCAGCTGGCATTTTATTTTATTCGACAACCAACCTTCCCCATTAATCATTTTCGCCAGTTCACCCACTGTCATTCCATGCACGATCGGAATAGGCTGCAGGCCTACACCTGAACGCAAAGAATCCTCGAGTACCGGGCCGTCTACATAGTAACCATTTGGATTTGGTCTATCCAGTAAAAGAAGAGGTTTATGGTAGTTGGCGCATGCCTGCATAACGCGTTGCAGTGTTATGATATAAGTAAAGAAGCGGGCACCTACATCCTGTATATCAAAAACTATTATATCCACGTCCTGTAAATCTTCCCTGGAAGGCATCGATTTTTTTCCATATAAGGACACAATCGGGATTCCGGTAAGAGGATCATGACTGTCACCGACAGTGACGCCCGCACTTGCATTGCCGCGGAAACCATGTTCGGGGCCAAAAACTTTTACTACCCGGATTCCCGCATGAAGCAAACTATCTACCAATGGGACACCGGCAATTTGTGAAGTCGGATTGGCAACGATCGCCAATTTTTTACCCCGGAGCAGAGGAAAATATCTTTCAGTCTGATCAGCCCCTGTACGAATACTCTTCTTACCGGTTTGTGTAAATCCGTTTAAAAAGTATAAAACCAGGACAGAAAGTAAGATTTGTCTTTTCAACAATGTATGCGTTCGATGTTATTTTAATGTGTCTATTTATCAGATTGATTACTCATACAGTTTTTTTGCTATTCCCTCCACTGTGGATTTGGGAAGCAACCAGGCAAAGAAAGCACTGAGTTTATTCAATCCGCCGGTAATTACTTCCGGTTTCCGACGGAAGAGGCTGTCCACTGCGATGCGAGCCACTATCTGTGGTGACATATTAAATCGGTCGGCAGCTTTTTGACCTTTTGCCCCAATATTCGCCCGGTTCACAAAATTTGTGTCGGTCGGTCCGGGACAGACACAGGTTACAGAAACATTCGTTTTTTTGAGTTCCTGAAAAAGGCCGCGGCTAAAGTTCAGCACGTAAGCTTTTGAAGCAGCGTATGCTGACAGTAAAGGAACTGCCTGGTACGATGCAGAGCTACCAATATTGAGTATATAGGCTGCCGGCTGTTTTAAAAAAGAGGGGAGAAACAGGCGTATTAATTTAGTAACTGAGATGATATTCACCATCAGCATATCGCTATGTTCTTCTACTGTATACTTTTCAAAACTTCCGCTCAAACCGTATCCTGCGTTATTTACCAACACGGACACGTCAAACCGATTATTATTACACCATTCAAAAATGGCTTCGGCGGCGCCGTTTTTTGAAAGATCCACCGTGAGCCACTGGCAGTTTTTATTTGATGAGAGACTGATTTCATTCGAAACCTGCTCCAACAGGTCGGCGGATCTCGCTATGAGAAGCAGGTCATAACCGCGCGCCGCCAATTGCTCTGCAATACATTTCCCTATTCCTTTGCTGGCTCCTGTGATGAGTGCAAAAGGCATGCGCGTTTAATTTGATTACGCTAACTAGTTTTGAACTTTGGAAGCGAAACGATGGTAAAAAGGTGTTTTGCTGTTTTCGTCTTTTGGCATGTATTTACCGGTTATAATTGGTACATACATCACACGGCGACGACTGGCTTCTCCCACGTAAGGAGATTGCTGCGCCCGATGCCAGATACGGCCATCATGAACTGTCAGGTCACCTGCATTAATGTCAAATCCGATTTCGCGGGCGTCAGGGTTATTGTCTATAAAGTATTTTTTCTTGAAAAGTAAGCGTAGAACGCCCTGAGTATGCGTTCCCGGAAGTACACGTAGCCCTCCGGCTTCAAAGGGGCATGGATCGAGGTGAATTCCAACGTTCAGCATGGGCATTATCTTCTGTCCCAGAAACAAATCGCGGGGACTATCGGTATGCCAGCCCATCTGGGAAAATTTACTTTCGGGGGTACGTACATAATGATTCAGGATCAGGCCATCTTTTTCATTTTCAGCAATCCGGCCTTCATACGGCGCCAGGAGCTCAAGTAAAGCAACGAGACGTGGGTCCTTTAAAAATTCATGGAAAGCTGAACTGAATGTCGAAAGAAAACACAAACGCTGTATGATGGTCTGGCCGTTATGGTCCTTTCCGAATTTTAATGGTACTCCGTTAATTTTATCCACGCCCTCATCCAGTAATTTCTTTTCGATCCGGTTTAATTCCTGGATAAAAAAGGCAACGGTTTCAGGCTTCAAGACATTACGAAATACGATAACCCCATTTTTATGGAAAAAAGCTGCTTGCTCCGGGGTTACCTTATCACCTAGAAAGAATTCAGGGCATAGTAATTTTTTCATATCATGGTAGCATTTAAGTCTTTAGCAGGGGAAGTAAGCCGCTTAAAACCCATATTTGAACAGGATGAAATTAACTTAAAAATAATTATGATTTTTTTATTATTGGCAAAATTAATGAATAAAGTCCTATTAACCAGTCCCGTCTTAAATTCTTATTCCCCGGGTGTTAATTTCCGGATCTAACTAAACGCGTAAATGGACACCCTTGGTATTCATAATTTTAATTCTTTAAACCATGGAATTACCACCATTTATCGGAGAATTCTCCTTTCTGGTAAAAAACAGGGCTACCTTGTATGCGCCGTAGGTAAAAACCGGTGCTGCCAAAACGTCTATTGTGTAATGCACATGCTGAGCCAATAATAATATACCCAAAAGGATAGACGCTGAAAGAGCATAGACCCGGTCCCATTTCTTTTTCAGGCATAAAAAAACCAGGAAAACGGTTGTTGTATGTCCGGAGAAAAAAAGGTCATGTGTTATGTAATGAGCGCCATAAAATTGATTTGTGATAGGGTCGGCCAGTGGGAT
>DASXKM010000005.1:0-4200 GCA_036496825.1 Puia sp.
CCGCGGAGTGTGATAAGGGCTCATTCGTGAATCATAACGGTCACGATAAAATTCTTCCCTGCTCATCCGGTAACTTCTGTTTTCACGACAATAACGTTCATATTGTTCAGCTCTCCAGTCACGATGATCAATATTATAACCATAATCAACAGTCCTGTGCACATCATAATGGGCGCGGGGCGACTGATAGTAATCGTAATTATATGCGACGGGAACCGGAGCAGGGAAACCAATATGCGCCTGAATGACTACACGGCTATCATGAAAGGGCGAACCAAATTGAGCATTGGCAATAGCCGTTATAAATAATCCGGTTGCGATCAGGATGGGAATTTTCGTTTTCATAAAACATTTTTAAGGTGAATAAATGCTGTCATACCTGAGAGGGTTAAACCGCCCGATTGTTTAACTTGTCATCGTTATAACTAAGTTAAAGGCTGTGTAATTTCCTGAATGGATGCATCTGTAAGTTTGACGGTTCACAGCGGAATGTCGGACCTGGAAACTTTTTTGTTTAAAGGATTAAAATATGCTCGTAAAAACCTCTCTTCTGACTTCGGTTATGCTGCTCTGTTATCTGGTGTTTTTTGGCCAGCCGGCATTTCCATACGAGCATGAATGGAAACTCGCAGATTCTTTGATGAATAAGAAAAACCTTCCGAAATCTGCCCTGGAAGAAGTAAATAAAATTTATATCGCAGCAAAAAAAGATAAACAGGAAGCCCAGTGGGTAAGAGCAATCATATATAAAAATCATCTGCAGGAAATCGACGAGCGCGATATTAACCAGTCCCTAAGGGACCTTGAAGAAGAAATTTCAATGGCTCCGCCAAGGGTGGTTTCGCTTTTGAAGAGTGTCGAAGCAGAAGAATTATTTCAGTATCTGCAGGGTCACCGGTATCAGCTTGGAAACAGGACCACCATTTTGGCCGACACGTCTAATGATATATCGACCTGGACAATCAGCCGCTTCGATGACAGGATCTCAAAATTATATGTTTCCTCCATTGCTAACGCAGACCTGTTGAAGAAAACTCCACTGGAAAATTTTAATCCGGTGCTGACAGCCGGGAATGCGAGGGATCTTCGGCCCACACTTTATGATTTGCTAACCTGGCGCGCACTGGATTATTTCAGATTGGATTATGATGTTTCATCAGGCAATGACCTGTTAAAGAGGAATGCATACCTGTTTTCCGAAGCGCTTTTTTTTATGCATGTTGCATTTGATAGCAAAGACAGTCTTTCCTATGGATTGATCACGTTAAAATTATATCAGGAGTTACTCCGGTTCCATGCAAAAGATATTCCCCTTAATGCCTGGATTGATGCCGATATCAGTCGGATTCAATTTGTTTATCAATATTCGAATCTTCTGGATAAGGATTCACTGTATCTGAATGCACTGGGCCGTATAACCAGGCAATATCCATCACTTTCTGCCAGCACCCAGTCCTGGTACCTGCAGGCAAAGTGGTGGGCTGATCAGGCTTCCACTTTTGAACCTTTAACCGATACGACACATAGATATGATTATCTGAAGGCCATCGCTTTTTGCGATCAGGCGGTGAAATATCCCGACTCCAGCGAAGGCAAATCGAATGCTGTCGATTTACTAAAGGAGATCAAAAGAAAACATTTCAATCTTACAACAGAAGCTGTAAATATTCCGGAACATCCAATCCGGGTTCTGGTAGTCTATAAAAATATCAATCACCTTTTCGGTCGTATTGTTAAAATGGATAAGGAGACCGGAAAGTTGTTGGCTAAAACAGATCCAGCGGCGATGTATTGGCAAAGACTGGCTAATATGCCAGTGTTCAAAACTTTTCAACAAAGTATTCCAGATACAAAGGACTGCCAGCAACACGCAGTCGAAATAAAAGTAGATCGTCTTTCGGCGGGGCAGTATGTTCTACTTACCAGTTCAGACACGGCATTTAATGAAAAATCTATGATGTCTGCGGTTGCATTTTATTGCTCGTCCATCTCTTATGTAAGAAACAGATTCGACTACTTTGTTCTGGACCGCGATTCGGGACATCCTTTAAAAGGCGTAAAAATCAAAACGTTTATCCGAAAGAATAATGAAAATGAATATCCGGTTCTGCCCTCCGACTCTTATCTGTCGGATATCAACGGTCATTTTAAACTGGCATTTAATGAAAGGCGGGAAGATGTCAATTCAATCAGATTGGAATTTTCGACAGTCAGGGATTTTTTTACTTCAGATCAATACGATTATTATTACCGGCATGGAAAAACCAACGATGACGATGATGTTAAAGCTGGCGATCGTCAGGAATACGAGGATGATCATCTGAAGGATAATCTGTATACGGATCGTTCAATATACAGACCAGGTCAGATTGTTTTTTTTAAGGGCATTCTCGTAACCAGGGATTTCAAAACCCGGAAATATAAGCCGGTAACGGGGGAAAAGGCGACCATATTTTTAAAAGATGTGAATGACCAGACAATTGATTCAGTATTTTTGACATCAAATGATTTTGGTTCCATACATGGAAGTTTTCGTCTGCCCCAAAACCTTCTGAACGGAAAATTCAAATTGTATGATGGTAATACATTGGAAGATAAAGAATTTTCGGTAGAGGAATATAAGCGTCCCACATTCGCGGTGGAGTTGGATGCTGTCAAAAATGCATATTCTATTGGAGATACGATCAGGGTAAATGGTTCTGCCATAGCCAATGCGGGTAATTCCGTCGGCGATGCCAAACTAAGCTGGAATGTAGTAAGAGAGTCCCGCATACCCTATCCCTGGATATTTCGTAACTATCCTTCACGATCCTCAAGACAGATTGCTCATGGCGAAGCAAAGACAGATGCAGAAGGGAAATTTACCATTATCTTCCCTGCCCTGCCAGATCCATCACTTAAGAAAGAGGCGGGTGCGGTTTATACTTATCAGATAGAGACCACAATTTCCGATATCAACGGTGAAACCAGGTCAGCCACAATAGCCGTATCTGCCAGTAATCATTCATTTGAAATCATTTCATCTCTGGATCTTCAAACCAGGACCTGTCCGGACAGTCTGCAACAAATCCCCGTTACTACAAAGAATGCAGCTGGAATATTTGTTCCCGAAAAATTATCGATCTCGCTGAGCCCACTGGAAAATCCATCCAGGTTAATCAGAAAAAGATACTGGCAGGAACCCGACGAATTTGTAATGTCCGAACCGGAATACATTTCATCCTTTCCAAACGATGAATACCGTAATGAGCTGGATATGAAATCATGGCATCGACGTTCAGCAATATTGGAAAAATCAGATAGCACGCATTTAAACGGGTTTGTTTCTTTGGATAAAAATCTACTTAAATCCCTGAAACCCGGTTGGTATGTTTTGGAGTTTAAAGCGACGGACAAAGGGCAGCTAATCTCCGATAAACGGTATATTGAATTAGTTAAGGATTCCGGAAAATCCGGATTGTATTCATATGATATCATACCCGAAGAAGACGTTTTGACTGAACCCGGATCCCCAATAAAAATTTCAACAGGTTCTGATGCCGCCAATCTATTTGTCATCCGTTCCAAAGAAAAGCTGGCTGATAGCCTGACGGATTTTTCTTTCTATTCACTGAATCAGGAAACGAAGCAATTTAATATCGAAATCACCGAATCAGACAGGGGCGGTTTCGCGTTGAACGATGTATTCGTGAAAAACAATCGCTGGTACACCAGTGAACACAATATCAGGGTACCGTGGACAAATAAAGAATTGCAGATTTCATATCTGAGCTGGAATGATAAGACATTGCCCGGTTCCAAACAGCAATGGAAAATAAAAATATCGGGTAATAAAAAGGATAAAGCAGCTGCAGAAATACTTACATCAGTTTACGATGCTTCACTCGATCAAGTTGCGCCACAATCCTGGAGCATCCCGGATTTGTATCCCTTGTTTAGCAGGCAAAATGAATGGAGTCGGGGATTGGATAATTTTAATTTTGGCAAAACATCTTCCCTGTACGCCACTTATTACGAATCATCTGTACCGGGTAAATATCATCAACAATATGATCAGCTATTGGTATTCCCGTCTGGCAATAGAATATACAATTTGTTAGCTGGCAGGATGAATAGCGTGGTAGTAAATTATGAAGGTGAAAATAAGAGCGACATGGTTGTGGCTGGCTATGGAGCTTTGAAATCAAAAAATCAATTAAA
>DASXKM010000006.1:0-4824 GCA_036496825.1 Puia sp.
ATATCTGGTCAAAAAGCTGATCTGTGCTATAGAGATATTGTTCCTTCGGTGTATACTGCGCATAACCCAATGCAGCGACGCCACGGGGTACAATGGTTACTTTGAGTAAAGGATAAGCGTGTTCCAGGTACCAGCCGCAAATGGCATGGCCTGCTTCGTGATAGGCTATAATCCGTTTCTCTTCAGGTGAAATGATTTTGTTTTTCTTTTCCAGACCACCAATAACCCTGTCCACGGCATCCTGAAAGTCTTCCATTTCAACACTGTCTTTCCCTTTACGGGCTGCTATAAGCGCAGCTTCATTGCAAACATTGGCTATGTCCGCACCCGCAAATCCAGGTGTCTGTTCAGCCAGTTTATAAATATCAAGACGGGAGGAAATTTTGATAGGCTTGAGATGCACCTTAAAAATAGCTTCTCTTCCCTTAAGATCAGGTTTATCAATTGAGATCTGACGATCAAATCTGCCCGGACGAAGCAGTGCGGTATCCAGAACATCGGGGCGGTTGGTGGCGGCCAGAATGATGATTCCGCTGTCACCACCGAACCCATCCATTTCAACGAGCAATTGATTCAGAGTGCTTTCGCGTTCATCATTACTCATCATCGCATTTTTGCCTCTCGCTCTTCCAATCGCATCTATTTCATCAATAAATATGACGCAGGGTGCTTTTTCACGGGCTTGTTTGAAAAGGTCCCGTACCCGGCTTGCACCAACACCTACAAAAAGTTCAACAAAGTCGGATCCACTCATAGAGAAGAATGGAACCTGGGCCTCTCCGGCCATGGCTTTTGCCAACAGCGTTTTACCCGTACCCGGCGGACCGACAAGCAGAGCTCCTTTGGGAATCTTACCACCCAGCGCCGTATATTTTTTTGGGTTTTTCAGAAAGTCAACGATCTCCATGACTTCGACTTTGGCTTCGTCAAGACCAGCCACGTCGTTAAATGTGATATTGACCCTCGTTCCCTTATCGAATAAGGTAGCTTTTGATTTTCCGATATTAAAAATTCCACCCGGACCGCCACTACCTCCCTGCCCGCCCATCTTTCGCATGAGCATTACCCAAATGAGCAGGATGATAAGGATGGGAAGCGCAATTTGTAATAATCCGGGAATCCAGTCGCCTTCCTGAACCGGTGACATCGGAACTTCCAGTGCGGGATTCTTGATGAAGAAATCGCTCATTCTTTTTTCAAAATCATCAATCTTCGTAACCTGGAATTCAAATTGGGGACCATCAGTTTTTACGACCTGGAAGTTTTTCCCAAGCAGGTCTTTATAATAAGGCTTATCGAGACTGTCTTTCTTGATATATACCCTGACGAGATTTTTATTGGTAACCAGCACCAGACGTGCAACATCTCCTTTATCAAGCATATTGCTTCTGAATTCCAACTCGGAATCCAGGTGATGAGCGTCCGGTGTAAAGCCGGATCCTAAAAAATTATATGCTAGTAAAATAATTGCTATCACAGCCCAGATCCAATAAATATTGAATTTTGGACCTTTTTTAGGGGTATTTTCATCTCCTCCACCGCGAGGTCTGAATCTTGAAAATCCTGGCCTGTCGTTCGGTTTTATATTATTCTGTGGCATTTGATGGTCTTCCTTCTTGTAATTAATGTTTGGGAAATAAAAAAGTTCAGAAAAACGGTATAAAGATTAAGATGATCAGCCTCCATGTTCTTCCACTTCGGCATCACTCCACATCTCTTCCAGCTTATAGAAACGTCGGGAATCGGGAAGCATTATATGAACAACCACATTTATGTAGTCAATGATGACCCACTGGAGTACCTGCCTGCCCTCATGCATATAGGGTAATTCACTGCATTTTTCCTTTACTTCCTTTTCAATGAAGTCCGCTATGGCTCTGACCTGAGTGGTACTTCCTGCTTCACATACGATAAAAAAATCCGCTACAGCTTCTGGTATTTTCCGGAGATCAAGTGATATGATTTTTTCGCCTTTTTTTTCCTGAATTGCCTGAATAATGGCTTTTATGATTTTTGAGTTCTTTGCTAACCGGGCGGATTTATTTGGTTTCCGGTTAACCAGCATTGACAATTGTTCCAATAATCAGAATATTTTAAATGATGAATTACGCAAGGCGCTGTTTCCAGTTATCAAAGGATGACTACATTTGCATTGCCAAAAATAGTAATCTTTTGCCAGATCACGGTAAGGAGAACCCGGCCAGGACAACATTTGACAATCAGTTGATTGAGCTGGAATCTGTGGATAGCACCAACAACTATGCCATGGCACGTATACATGAAGGAATGGCTTCCGATGGTATGGTGTGGATTGCCCGTCATCAATCGGCAGGAAAGGGCCAGCGTGGGAAAAAATGGATAAGTGAACCGGGGCAAAACCTGATGATGAGCCTCGTAATCGAACCTTTCCCCCTGATCCTCACCCAACAATTCCTGCTATCTGCTGCCGTCGCCCTCGCTATTCTGGATCTAATGAAAAGATTTTACGATAAGAATTGGAAAATTAAATGGCCCAATGATATTTATTGGAATGACAGAAAGGCAGGGGGTTTGCTGGTAGAAAGTATCATCATCGGACAATCCTGGCGTTGGGCTGTCGCCGGCATTGGATTAAATCTGAATCAAACTGCTTTTCCCGGAAACATTCCAAATCCTGTTTCCTTAAATCAAATTACCGGAATCAACTATGAACCATTAACTGTTGCGAAGGAACTAATACCAAAAATACAGGAGCAGATTTCAATACTGCACAAGAATCCCGATGAGATTTTGACCGCGATAAATGATGTCCTTTACAGGAAAGACGCCATTATTTCAATCAGGAAAAATGGCGAATTACTCGTCACAAAGCTAATATCAGTCAATTCGAACGGATCACTGATTACAGAAAACGGAACATTTATTTTAGGAGAAGCAGAATTCATTACGGGTAACTGACAGTTCAATTCGATTACGATAAGTTCATCGTTCATTTACTCTACCTGGTAAAGTGAATGACCGTGGCTGCGGCATTTCCTGCTTCATCTTCAGTTTGAATTTTTAATTCATGTTTACCAGGTTTACAATGTTCATCGAAGTGATAGATAAATGCTTTGGCTTTGTCATTTGTAAATAATAACCAGTTTCCATCCAGCGTAGCCCGGAAGGATTTTATTTTTTTATAATTGTCGGTTACGATGATGGCAATCCGGCTGCTTCTTTTCAGGTTTGCATTATCAACCACCCCGGGAATTCGTATTACAGGCGGTATGGTATCAACAACCAAAGAAAAATTGCCAAAACTCCGGAAACTCGCGGTCGCCCAGGCTCCCATCCATTGCGGCTTTTTAATTTCAAAGTCTTCGCCGTCAGACCACATCAATAAAACACGGTCTTTTTGATTTACGGGTTTCGTCAATTTTATCCTTACTATCATGGTGTCTGCCAGCGGCACCTCTTTATTGCCGAAATTATGAATTGCCGAAACCAGATCTTTCCCTTCGGTGACAAGCTCGGCATAATTCAAATGAATGGAATCATACAAACAGGTTTGTCCCAGATAAAAAGCAGCATTGGGGACTTCGAGACCATCAAGCATTCCGGGATAGAACATTTTCCCTGCGTATATCGCATGGGTATTATCTCCGGGTTCGTAACGTACTTTGAATTCTAATTTTGAAACATTACCGTAAGCATCTTTTAATTCAATCCGGATCTGATGAAAGTTACCGTCTTCCAGATGCAGGTAACCGCCCGGCCTGGTTTCCCGGTAAATCGAATGGTCGTAACCAGGCATTTTGAAAAGCAACTGATAATAGGGTCCGCCGCGTTCATGAGTTGGATAATCGATATGAGCATTAATACCCCTTGTATCGTTATAACTGATTTCATTCATCCTGAATCCCGAAATAGCATCCTCATTATCATATACGATTCCCTGAAAGATTCCATTTGGATTATTCGAACCAGACTGGGTATCGAATCCTGATATGCCAAAACCCGGATTTGTGGTTTTCAGAATAAGTACGGGAAGACCGATCATATAATTACCCGGGGTCCCTTTTACAGGAATAAAAGATGGGGACTGTTCATAGAAACTTCTGTTACGGTCATATATCGAAAGACTCCTGAATACGGGCGGTGTATTGTCCGCAATGGGTAATCCAAATAACATGGGATTCAAATTGCGGTCCTCCGGATAAGTCCGGATTTCAAAATGAAGGTGAGGTCCCTGGGAGCCACCCATATTTCCACTATATGCAATCAGGTCACCTTTTTTAACTGGCAATAATCCGGCAGGCAAATCCAGTGATATCGCCCAACGTTGTTGTTCATATTGTTTTTGTTTTACCCAATTGGCAAGCACCGGATAAAAAGCATTCAGATGTGCATACAATGTCACGAAGCCATTCGTATGCCGTACATAAATAGCCTGGCCAAATCCAAAAGGTTCAATTTTAACGCGGTAAATGTAACCGTCCGCTGCTGCATAAACAGGAAGGTTTTCCCTGTGGGCAGTTCGAATATCCAGACCCATATGATAATGGTTGGCACGCAACTCCCCGAAATTTGCAGCCAGACTGATGGGTATTTCCAATGGGTTTCTGAATTCTTTTTGTGGATAGTCAGGTGCCGGGAAAAGCTGTCCGACCGCAAGTCCGGAATAAATAACAAAGACTAAAAACAGGACGGATCTGATCATGGAATCCCAAATTTAGAAATATAAAGGTGTTCTAATCCCAAATAAGGATTTCTCACAAGATTCTCCCAATCTTAAATAAATGTTAGTAAATGATAATGAAGGATTTTTAAAAAAATTAAAAATTGGTACAGCTTTTGGCATAA
>DASXKM010000007.1:0-3004 GCA_036496825.1 Puia sp.
GATACAAAACGGAACCCTATGTGATCGCCGCAGATGTTTACGCTGTTGAGAGCCATGAGGGAATGGGTGGATGGACCTGGTATACAGGGTCGGCGGGATGGATGTATCAGTTACTGGCAGAATCTTTCTTTGGATTAACCAGAACAGGAAACCGGCTCACCATCAAACCCTGTATACCCGACAGCTGGAATTCATTTAAAATAAAATATATATTCATAGATACTGAATACCATTTGTATTTTGACAGAAATGCGGCGTCGGATAAACTGAGCATTTTAATGGATGGTGTGAGCCAGCATTCAGACAATGTATTATTGCTAAATGATCAGACGGTGCATGAATTAAAAATAAGTTTACCGGCGATAGGTACGAAGGTTGAATCTGCAAAACCTTCCACTATAATTGTCAATGGTTAATTGTCAATTGTCAATTGAAAAAGGTAAAGTGAAAATTAACCATTGACAATTAACCATTGACAATTATTATGACGCTTTCTTCTTCTTTACTGAAAGGCTCTCTTTGAGCTGATCCATCAGGTCTTTTGACTTGCTGTGCACAACCCGGAGAGGAGCGGGTTTTAGTTGTTTTCCTTTTGCTTTGGCATGAATTAATTTCATCAGCTCAGCGGAATATGTGTCTTTATATTTTGAAATATCGAATTTGGATGACAGCTGGTCAACCAGTGCGATGGCCATTTTCATTTCAGCCGGAGTGATGGTGGATTTACCGGGAATATCAAGTTCGCTCGCTTCCCGGATCTCCTGTGCAAAACGAATTCCCTGCAACAGGATCGCGTTTTCCATCGGTTTCAGCACACAGAGCGAATCCTTGGTTCTCATCACAAAATTACCGACGCCGACTTTGCCGGATTTCTTCAGCGCTTCCCGCAGGAGCGCATAGGCTTTTACACCGGATTTCTGTGGCTCGAGGTAATAGGGAGTCTCGTAATAAATACTTTGTATTTCATCTTCTTTTACAAACTCCATGATTTCGATGATCTTCGATTTTTCGGGGCTGGCCTTCTGGAAATCTTCATCGTCAAGAACAATGTACTTGCCGTTATAATCATAAGCCTTCACAATATTTTCCCAGCTGACCTCCCGGCCGCTGTCTTCATTGATCCTTTTAAAACGGATTTTTGCATGGTCTTTTTTATCCAGCATATCCAGGCTCAGATTACTGTCCTGTGTTGCACTGAAGATCCGGACGGGGATGTTAACCAGTCCGAAACCGATAGCGCCTGTCCAAATAGCACGCATAAGTTTGTTTTTTTATTTATCTCTAAAAACCCTGCCACATACAAACTGGTGTGGCGAGTTTGTAAGGATAAGAATGTAAGAATCCGAAATTGAATTTGCAAATGACAATGGGGAAGGGTGAGCGGGAACCGGCTTGAATACCACTCACAATATTTCATAGTCACTTCCAAATGAATCTCCCCTTTTGCAAATCATCATTCCCAAATGAAATCTCCCCTTTTGCAAATTATCATTCACAAAATGAAATTTCCCCTTTTGCAAATTATCATTCCCAAATGAAATCTCCCATTTACAAATTGTCATTTGCAAATTCAATTTCGAATTCTTACATTCTTACCCTTACACATTCACCACACTAATTCAGGTATTTATTCAGATCCGTCAAACTTATGGGTTTCTCCCATATTCTCACGGAACTTAGCTTTTCGGAGAAGCTTTGATCATACTTGTATGCGCTGATCAGGTTAATACGCGTATTGGGGAAATGCTGGCAGATATATTCTGTTTTTTCCCATCCGAGCCCGTCGGGCAAATTATTGTCAAGAAAAATAATATCCGGTTTGATCGTTTCCATGTTTTTCATTCCTTCTGCCAGGGTATGAAAAATATGAACCTCATAATTCTTTCTGATGAAATAATTTTTCATGAGCAGACAAAAATCTGTTTCGTCATCAATGATGAGCACACGTTCAACGGAGTTATGCTGATTTGCCATTCAATATATGCTGGTTTGCCATTCAGTCCTTAACACGCACACAAAGCGGGGTTATTGTAGCAGCAATCAAATATAACAACAGTTTATAAACTTCATTTGAATACTTTGGAGTTTTTTATGTAGAAAATCATCTACATGAAACGGACGCCTTTTAAGGAATTCTTAAAATCACCGTGAATTCAATGCTGGCATGAAATTGCTACTATACCTCAATAACATTATTTCAACCTCAAATTTTTTTATGAGCAGTTTATTGTATCTCATTGCTGTTATTTTGATTATCGGATGGATACTTGGGTTTTTTGTATATAGTGCGGGTGGATTGATCCATATTTTGTTAATCGTTGCCATTATCGCACTGATATTGGGCGTGATCAGGAGAGCCTGAGCAGATCTCATCCGGTACGTGCTCATCCTGCTACAGCAGGATGAGCATTTTCGTTTAACATGTTTTTCACCATTAAATTTATTTTTATGAATATCATAGAAACCATTCAAAAAAATCTCGGGTTTGAAGCCCTGAAGAAAATTGATCCAAACACACAGGAAACAGTGGGAGAGGATACGACTATAGGAAACAGTGCCGTAGCGCAGGCCGGAATTCCTGCCGTACTGATTGGCATTTACAATAAGCTTGAAGCGACACCCGATATAGATGCTTTACAGGCCGGACACGGAAATCTGCTGGAAAACATTTTTGATAAATGCACGGATGATGTTGTTAAACAAATAGAAATTTATTCAAAAGTAAAAGATAAACATATAGCCCAGCAGCTGGAGCATATAGCGACCGAATCAGTGCGGGTTGTAAAAGAAGGCATCGGAAATAATCCGGACGAAAGTAAGATCAGAAATTTTATTTCAAAAAATAAACCTGATACGCTTTTGTATTTACCGCCTTCGCTGGAGCTGGGAACGATCCTGAATAATAATAATCTGGATGACAGGACAGGGAAAATGGAAGGACCTGTGTCAACGTTTATGCGAAATGTTGAGAAGGCATTTAATACTTCAACCAGTCATTAAAGCT
>DASXKM010000008.1:0-1704 GCA_036496825.1 Puia sp.
ACAGGCCTGAAACCTTTGGGTGACAGCGGAACCTACCTGCAGCGTTTTGAAATTTACGATGGGAAAGATATCAGCCATACCCGGTTTACCATCAACAATTCGCCACTCATTCTGACCACAGAATACATTCCTTTGTCCTTCAGCGCAGCAGGGAAGGTGGAGGGGTCCCCGGCTATTGCCTTGCAGGAAAGCGGTTCTCCCTGGTTCTATGATCTCCGGGAAATCATGGAGGGAACACAAAACAACCCACATGTTGATATCGGTAAAATACTGCGCGAAAAAACCAGGCTGTTTGCCGAAAAAGGCGCCAGTGCTGTGATATTCTACAATAGTTCAAAATTGGAAGACGGGATTGTGTTTGATCCGGCTGAAGGGATCAAGACAGAAAAAATCCCGGCACTCTATATTACCAGGACAGGCAGAAAAAAATATCTGAAAGATATTTCTCAATCCCTCGATGTGGATATCGACATTGTGATGCAGGAAAAAAAGCGGTGGGGACATAACGTGATTGGTTATATGGATAACGCCGCTCCATATACCGCGGTTATCGGCGCACATTATGATCATCTCGGCTATGGTGAAGAAGGAAACTCGTTGTACCGTGGGCAGGAAAAAATGATTCATCCGGGAGCTGACGACAATGCGAGCGGAACCGCAGGCCTTCTCGAAATCGCGAGACTGCTTAAAAAAACAAAAGGCCTGAAAACAAATTATTTGTTTATTGCATTTTCAGGAGAAGAATCCGGATTAATCGGATCAAAATATTTTACGGACCATGCTTCAGTCCCTCTCTTGAAAATCGCCTATATGCTGAATATGGATATGATCGGGCGGCTGAACGACAGTACGCATGTACTTACAATCGGCGGTTATGGCACTTCGCCACAATGGGGAGAGCTCATAAACAGCACGCTGAACAATAAAGTATTTACACTGAATGCGGACTCAAGCGGGACCGGACCAAGCGATCATACTTCTTTCTATCTGAAAAATATTCCTGTTTTATTTTTCTTCACCGGCATTCATCCGGATTATCATAAGCCAACCGACCGGGCAGATAAGATAAATTATTTGGGTGAACTGCAGGTGATCCGGCTGGTTTATGCAATTACCCAGAAGATGGATGGAATGAATAAACCCGTTTTTGCCAAAACGAGGGACAAACAATTTGGCGTTTCGCCTGCATTTAATGTGACGCTCGGAATCATGCCGGACTATAGTTTTCCGGGAAGCGGACTGCGCATTGATGCGATCAGTGAAGGACGTCCCGCGGAAAAAGCCGGATTGAAAAGTGGTGACGTAATTACGAAGTTGGGGGACTATACTGTCATTTCCCTGCAGAGCTATATGGAAGCATTGTCGAAATTCAACCGGGGCGACCAGACAACCGTTGAATTTTTAAGAGGGAAAGAAGAAATGAAGGCTGCGGTCCAATTTAAATAATTCCGATGAAGTCGCTGAAGTTGGATATGGATAATATGGAAGGAGATTTTTTTGACGGCTCCAGACTGCTGGGAATTGTTGCGCCGTTGAAAGGATATCGGTTCTGCTGGCAGTTGAATCGCCAGTTGCGGCTGGACTTCAGGATTACCAATCAGATCGAGATTCCGATGATCAGAAAAAAACGGCAGTATTATTTTACCGTTTATGAATGCCCCGAACCTCATAAAACACTGGTTCATTACCTGTACAATAACCAGT
>DASXKM010000009.1:0-4256 GCA_036496825.1 Puia sp.
GCATGTTCAAAAACTATCTTGTCCTCGCCTTCCGTCAACTTCGCAATAACCGCGGCTACACCCTGATCAATGTGATCGGCCTCGCGATGGGCATGTCCGTCGCACTTGTTATTGGCATCTGGATCAGCGGAGAAGTCGCTGTCGATAAATCATATCCCGACCGCTCGCGCATTGTAGAGATCATGCAGGACCAACGCCAGAAAGGCACCCCACCGGGTTCGCCCATCACCTATAGAGGAACAACCGTCTCCTCCGCACTCGAGCCCTTTCTTCAAAAGAATTATAAAGATATCTTCACTGAAACGGCGATTTTCGAATGGCCCGGCGAAGGCCTGCTGGTCAATGGCGACAAAAGCATTTCACGCCAGGGATCCTGGGCGGAACATAGTTTCCCCTCGCTCTTCGGCTATCAGTTTTTGAGCGGGAACGCGGAGTCAATGCGCGATCCTTCCACGGCGCTGATCTCCCGGTCCACCGCCATCGCCCTATACGGAACTGAAAAAGCACTGGGCAAAACTTTTAAATATAACAATCAGTTAGTGTTCACTGTCGGAGGTATCTATGCCGATATGCCTGAGACCTCCTCCTTTCATAACATCGATTTTTTCACGCCAATCACGCACCAATGGATGGATTGGCTCACCCACAACACGGATTTCAATAACCATAGCTGTCGCATCTTCGCGCGCCTCGCCGGCAATACCACCGCCGAAGCGGCTACCGCCCGGATAAAAGATCTTTGTACACCCTTTGTCAAAAACAGCATCGAGACTTATTCCGTTTTTCCATTTGATCATCTCTACCTGCACTACGACGATTCCGATACCGTCAACGGAAGCGGGCGCATTGGCTTCGTCCGGCTCATCGCGATCATCGGTGTCTTCGTCTTGTTGCTGGCCTGTATTAATTTCATGAATCTCTCTACGGCCCGAAGCGAAAAACGGGCAAGAGAAGTCGGTATCCGCAAAACGCTGGGCTCTCTGAGAACACAACTCATCTCGCAATTCCTGGGCGAATCCCTTCTTGTTGCCATCGTTGCTTTTGTCCTCGCCATCTGTCTGACCGTGCTAAGTCTGCCGGTGTTTAGCCAGCTCTCCGGAAAACCGATGACCCTTCCATTGACCAGCCCGATCTTCTGGGCCCTTTCCTTTGCCATCACAGTGATCACGGGACTGCTGGCCGGCAGCTACCCGGCATTTTATCTGAGTGGATTCCGGCCCGTAAAAGTTTTAAAAGGAGCTTTTAAAGCAGGCAAAGGCGCAAGCCTTCCGCGAAATATTCTGGTGGTCGCCCAGTTCTCCATTTCACTGTGTCTGATCATCGGCACCCTCGTCGTGTTCCGGCAGATTCAGTTTGCCAGGGACCGGCCCGTTGGTTATGACCGTGACGGACTCATCAATATTCCTATTAACACAGATTCGCTGAACCGGAATTTTGAGCCCCTCCGCACCAGCCTGATCAACACGGGCGTAGTGAGTAATGTGGCGAACGCTTCCACTTTACTGACAGCGTTTTACCAGAATAATTTTATGGAATGGCCGGGCATGACCGAAGAACAGAAAAACATATCCTTCCGCGATATACAGGTCAACTTCGATTTCGGTCCCACCATCGGCTGGACGGTGCTCCGGGGCCGGGACTTCTCGCGTGCCTACGGAACGGACAGTACTGCCGCCATCGTCAACGAAGAAGGCGCCCGCATCCTTGGTTTTAGCAACCCGATCGGCAAAACCTTCCGGTTTTGGAACAAGACCTGGACGATCATCGGGGTAACAAAGGACATGATCTCCAACAATCCCTATGACAAGGTCCAACCCGCCGTCTTCCTGGGTGATGGTGGACACTCCTTCGATATTGTCCGGATTAAACCCGGCACTCCCATCCGTACCGCGCTCACTGCCATCGAAGCCGTGTACAAACAATACAATCCGTCCAGTCCCTTTATCTATCATTTTAACGATGATGAATATGCGCAGAAATTTATTACCGAGACTCATATCGGCAACCTCGCTACCGTCTTTTCCGGTCTGGCGATCCTCATCTCCTGTCTCGGCCTCTTTGGTCTCGCCTCCTTCGTCGCAGAACAACGCAGAAAAGAGATTGGCATCCGCAAGGTTCTCGGTGCCGGTATTGTGAATCTTTGGGCGCTGCTATCGGGCGACTTCCTGAAACTCGTCGCCCTCTCGATGGCGATCGCCATGCCGCTGATCGGGCTGGTCATGAATAAGTGGTTGCAGAATTATCCGCTCCACACGCATCTCGCGCCCTGGATCTTTGTTCTGGCCGGCGCGGGCATGCTTTTAATAACTCTATGTACGGTTAGCTTTCAGGCACTGAAAGCGGCCCTGATAAATCCAGTTAAAAGTCTTCACACAGAATGATATTCATTTTGGATTTGTAAACCGAGGTTGGGAAAAATAAATTCGTCTCTGCAGATTGTATCGATATCCAGTAACTATAAGCGTCTACTTTATTCAATTGAATTATTTTTTACCAGCTTATCAATTTCTTCGCGGTAGGATTCGCCGACGGGGAGCTCCATGTCTTTAATGAAAACGCTGTTTTTCCTTACAGCAGTAAGGCTGTCAACCGATACGATATAAGATTTATGTACCCGGATAAACTTATGACGTGGAAGTTCGAATTCAATGGATTTTAAACTGGCTCTGACGACCAGGGGTTTCATATTTGCTCGAAGATGAAATTTTGAATAGTCCCTTAATCCCTCAATCCAAATGATATCGATAAACATCAGCTTTACCTGGCAATAATCAACGTTTACAAACATGAAATCATTAACGGGAGAAGTGGCTGCTTGTTGATGTTTGAGGGCTTTTAGTTCATGCATTTCCTTAGCCCTGTTACATGCTTTGATAAATCTTTCTAATGAAACAGGTTTTACCAGGTAATCGACAACGGCCAGGTCATAGCTATCTAAAGCATATTGTTTATAGGCCGTAATAAATATAACGAGGGGTTTATTTTCCAGACTGCCGATGAACTGCAGACCGGATAAACCGGGCATTTGTATATCGATAAATATGAGGTCAATTTTATTTTCCTGAAGTATTTTAATCGATTCGAACGCATCTGAACAGAGGGCAACCGGATTAAGAAAAGAAACTTTACTGATATTATCCTGTAATAATTTGAGCGCCAGGGGTTCGTCATCCACCGCAATACAATTCATCATGGGGCAAGTGTTAAGTGTAAGGAAATAGCAAACCAGTCCGGTGTTTTATCGATGGCAAGTGTATATTTATTCGCATATAATAATTCTATCCGTCTTTTAACATTTGCAATCCCAATGCCTGAAGTTTTATCTTTTGACATGTCTGATTTAATATACTTATTTTTAACCTGGAAGGCAAGCCGGTTATCCTGAGCTATTAAGGAAACTTGAATTTCAGGATTTTTAAGCATCCCAGTACCATGTTTAAAAGCGTTTTCTATGAAAGGGATCAATAACATTGGTTCAATGGCAAGCCATTCTTCTTTCACGTCAAAGTCCACTTTCAGATCCATGTTGGAACTAAGACGCATTTTCTGTAGATCAATATAGCTTTGGAGGTATTCAACTTCGTTTTTCAGTAATACTTTTTCTTCATCTGTTTCATATAACATGTATTGCAAAAGAGAAGACAATTTGATAATGGTAGGTTCCAGTTCTTCACTTTTTAACCTGATCATTGCGACGATATTGTTCAGCACATTAAATAGAAAGTGAGGATTGATCTGCGATCGCAGGAAAGATAATTCTGCTTTTAAGTTTTCTTTTAAACTTTCTCCGGCTTTTGCATCCGCTTTCATTTTATCCCGAATAACTTTATACGTCGTGCTAATGGTTATGGTGAATAAAAACCTGACAATATTATGTGATGCTGATTGGAAAAAAATAAAATGTTTGCCAGGTACCATTTGAACCAGTATAGCGCCATGTATTAATATGATAACACAAAAAATAACCGCTAATAATAAAATGTACAGCAGGTATTTCTTACGGTTAAAAAGGTAAGGGATCAACCACTCCGCATTCAGGTAAAACAGACCCATCCAAAAAACATTCGTCACCGTATTCAGGTTCCGGAATGCCAGATCTTCTGTGCTTCTGGGCGAAATATTTTCACTTTTGAAAATATATGGTAAAAGAAAAATGATCGTCCATATCGCTATGTGAATAATAACAGTATAAGTCCTGATTTTTATTTGATTTCTCAAAGTCATTTTCAGTTAATCGTTCTGTCTTAATTTTTGTA
>DASXKM010000010.1:0-9666 GCA_036496825.1 Puia sp.
CAGGTGACCCTTGAATATGATGACAAGAATAATCCTATCCGGATAGACGCCATCGTGATTTCAACGCAGCATGATGATTTTGATACCGAGGCAAAAATGCTTGCTAAAATCAACAGGGATATCATAAACATTCTGATTCCCCGGGTAAAAGCAAAATATAAGAAATACGGTCATTTGTTCAATGATAAAATCAAGTATCATATTAATCCGACCGGTAAATTTGTGATCGGCGGACCGCATGGCGACACGGGATTAACCGGTCGTAAGATTATCGTCGATACGTATGGTGGAAAGGGTGCACATGGCGGCGGTGCATTCAGCGGAAAAGATCCTTCAAAAGTTGACCGTAGCGCTGCCTACGCCACAAGGCATATCGCTAAAAATCTCGTTGCTGCCGGACTGGCAACCGAAGTGCTTGTACAGGTTTCTTATGCCATTGGTGTTGCCCAGCCGACTTCCATTTACGTAAATACTTTTGGAACTGCGAAAGTGAAGATGACCGATGGTGAAATTGGCAAAATCGTGGCGTCCATATTCGATATGCGTCCTTACTTTATCGAACAAAGATTAAAGCTCCGCAACCCGATCTACAGCGAAACAGCTGCCTATGGTCATATGGGCCGGAAACCGCAAGTCGTTGAGAAATTATTTGTTTCACCGGATGGCAAAACCAAAAAGAAAAAAGTGGAGCTGTTCACCTGGGAAAAACTGGATTATGTGAAAAAAGTAAAACAGGCTTTTAAAATAAAATAGAGTCGGTAAAATAAAAACAGGGTCCGTGGCAACACTGACCCTGTTTTTATTTAATTGTCAGTTGTCAATTGTTAATGGTCAATCGAAAGATCGTTTCGTTTCTACAATGCAATCCTACGCTTAGAACAGATAATTGACAATTAACAATTAAATTCGACTATGGATGAACAAAATAATCCCTGGAAGATTCTTGATCAGAAAAAGATTTACGAGAATCCCTGGATCGAGCTCACCGAATTTCAGGTGATCAATCCCACAGGCGGAAAGGGAATTTATGGGAAGGTTCATTTCAAACACAAAGCGGTTGGCGTGATTCCAATCGATGAAGACTGGAATTGCTGGCTCGTCGGTCAGTTTCGTTTCACACTGAATCAATACAGTTGGGAAATTCCTGAAGGGGGTGGGGAAATGGACGAGGATCCGCTGGAAGCGGCAAAAAGGGAATTACTGGAAGAAACCGGTTTGACAGCGACTAGCTGGACAAAAATCCTGACCATGCATCTGTCCAATTCAGTAACTGATGAATGGTCGGTCATTTATCTGGCCCAGGGTCTCCAGGAAAATGAAGCCCGGCCGGATGAAACCGAAAAACTGGTAGTAAAGAAAATAGCTTTTGATGAAGCGGTCCGGATGATTGAAGAGGGATTAATCACCGACGCAATGGCCATTACGGCCATTCAGAAAATCCAGCTTATGCTGTTTCAGGGAAAATTTAAAAGATAATTATTGAAATCTTCTGATATTATAATAGGAAGACAAACCCTGATTGAAGCTATGGAAGCTGGCAGGGCTATTGATAAAATACTTTTCCAAAGAAATATCAGCGGTCCATCCATTGGTGAAATTCGCAAACTGGCTGAAAAACGCGGGATTCCGATTCAACAGGTTCCACCCGAGAAACTTTGGTCCATGACAAAGGCAAACCACCAGGGAGTCATTGCCATGGCGGCCTTGGTTGCCTATATGGATCTTCAGGCAGTCATCGATCAGGTAGTTTCTGAAGATCAGATACCCTTGTTCATCTTGCTGGATGGGATAACGGACGTCCGGAATATCGGCGCCATCGCAAGAAGTGCAGTATGTTGTGGTGCACAGGCTCTGATCATTCCAGATAAAGGTATAGCTGCACTGAACGAGGAAGCGCTGAAATCTTCTGCCGGTGCGTTGGAAAAAATTCACATCTGCCGGGTAAGCAGTCTCCTGAAAGCGGTTGACAGCCTGCACTTAAACGGCATACTCGCTTTTGCGAGTTCAATGAAAAGCGATAGAAAGGTATTTGAATTGAGTCTGGACCTGCCCTGCTGCCTGATGATGGGAAGCGAAGACAAAGGTTTGCAGCCGTATTTAAATAAAGCAGCAGATGAACTGTTTACAATTCCTATGGCCGGTGATTTCGACTCCTTCAATGTTTCCGTAGCCGCAGGAATTATATTATATGAGGCCATGAAAAAAAGAATGGCTGTTTAGGCCAATGATTCCATCGCGAATTATGTCTTGATTATAGTTAAATTTCAATACAGGGCTGTTTTATTTAAAAAAAATTGGGTTATATTTATTTGGCACCACGGATGTTTTGAAACCGACCGGATCTGCAATAACCACTTAACAACCCGACCATGGACGAGCCCGGTGTACAACAGATTTTTTTTCAGCATGTGAAATCAAACCTTGCAGCTCATCTTTCGCTGGTTGATGAGGTGGCCGAACTTTTAAATATCAGCAACGACAGCGCCTACCGGAGGATCCGTGGCGAGAAGCCTTTATCCTTCGAAGAACTCAAAAAACTCTGCGCCCATTATAAGATCTCGCTTGATCAGCTTTTTCACCTCAACAATAACTCTTTTCTATTCGGCGGTCCGCTGATCAATAAGGAAAATTTCGGAATAGAGATGTACTTTGAACATTTGCTGAATCAGTTAAATTATTTCAATTCATTCGAGCAGCGGGAATTGTATTATATCAGCAAAGACATTTTTATTTTTCATTCTTTTGGATTCCATGAGATGACCGTTTTCAAAATATTCTTCTGGATGAAAACCATCATTCAATATCCCATGAATGGGAAGGATCTGGAAGTGTTGGAATCACTCAGGGAAAACGTGTTTAAGCTGACAGCTAAAATAAGCGAAGCGTATAATAAACTCCCTTCCCTTGAAATATGGAATGACGACAGTATCAATGCAACCATCCGGCAAATTGATTATTACAGACAAAGCAAGTTATTTCCTTCAGATCAATATGCATTGAATGTTTATAAAAGCCTGCATGATATGATTGAACATATTGAGAAGCAGGCCGAGGCGGGTTGTAAGTTTGCTGTCAACAGTAAACCAACCGCTGCAAGCACGCCTTACAAATTTTATGTAAATGAATTTATACTGGGCGACAATTGCAGCCTGGCGATTCTGAATAATACGAAAGTGGTTTATATCAATCATTCGGTTTTGAATATTATCATGACCAAGGACCCTGTATTTGGCGAATATATATACCAGCACGCGCAGAATATTATTCGCCGGTCCACATTGATGAGTTATGTGGGTGAAAAGGAAAGGAGAAGATTTTTTAACGGCATGCATGAAAGAATAGATTTGCGAATAAAAGCCGGTTGATCCTTTAAACCGGGATTTGAATTATTTTCGCAGGATGAATGTGGAGGGAAGCAAAATAGATAAAGTGAAACTGGTTGAATGTCCCCGGGATGCCATGCAGGGCTGGCCGGATTTTATTCCTACAGAAAAGAAGATTGAGTATCTGAACGCATTGATCGGGGTAGGTTTTGACAGCCTCGATTTCGGCAGTTTTGTTTCTCCCAAAGCCATTCCCCAGATGGCCGATACCAAACAGGTTATTTCTTCTATTCACACGGGCAATTCCCGCACAAAACTTTTGGCTATCGTTGCCAATACAAGGGGTGCAGCAGATGCCGCTTCCTATGATCAGATACAGGATATCGGATTCCCTTTTTCTATTTCTGAAACCTTTCAGCAACGGAACACAAATTCCTCGGTTCAGGAATCAGTAAAAACGGTTTCTGAGATTCTGAAAATCAGTAAGGATGAAGGGAAGAGGTTGGTCGTTTATATTTCAATGGCCTTTGGGAATCCATATAATGACGATTGGTCAGCCGGGATTGCAATTAATCATATACAGAAACTGGCAGGCATGGGCGTCGAAGTTATTTCTCTGGCTGATACGGTCGGACTGGCCACCTCTGACCAGGTGTATGCCCTCACAGAAACTTTGATAGCCACATTTCCTCAAATAGAATCCGGTGTGCACCTTCATTCACGCAGGGAAAACAGTATTGAAAAACTCGAGGCTGCTTTTAGCGCAGGCTGCCGGCGATTTGATGGCGCGCTCGATGGCATCGGCGGCTGTCCGATGGCGGGCGACGAGTTGGTCGGGAATATGGATAGTCTCCTGATGATTGATTATTTTAAAAAGAAGAAGGTGCTTCCTGAGTTGAACACGCAGGCGCTGGAGAAAAGCGTCCGCCTGGCAAACGAAATATTCATAAAACATTAAAGTGGATCCTTTTTTTCTTCCCATTCAGATTCATGGCCCTGCGGAACCGATCCGCTACAGCCAGGGAATTCTGCTGAGCGGTTCCTGTTTTACCGAACATATCGGAAATCACCTGATCGATTTAAAGTTCAATGCGTTTCAGAACCCCAATGGTATACTGTTCGATCCACTGAGTGTGGCCTCCAGTCTGATTTCTTATATAGAGCCATATTTATACGAACCAAAGGATCTTTTTTTTCACAATGAACTCTGGCAAAGCTGGAAACACCATGGCATTTTTTCCGGTACGGATCAGCAGATTGTTCTGAATAAAATCAATCAGTCCCAGCAGGCGGCGCATTCCTTTCTAAAAAAGGCCGATTGGCTGATCATTACCCTTGGATCTTCTTTTTCTTATATGCTGAAGGAACAGAACCGGCCGGTTGCAAATTGCCATCGTGCTCCGGCGAACTGGTTCACTAAAAAACTTCTGCCGATTGACGAGATGCTGGCTGTATTGGATGAAGCTCTTCACCGCCTCTTTGATTTCAATCCGAATCTTCAGATCATATTTACGATTAGCCCGGTGCGCCATATCCGGGATGGGGTAATAGAAAATAATCGCAGCAAAGCCAGGCTGATCGAAGTCGTGCATCAGCTGGTAAATAAATTCAACAGGACATATTATTTTCCGGCATATGAAATGGTGATAGATGTACTAAGGGATTACCGGTTTTACGACAGGGATCTGGTGCATCCGAATTATATGGCGACGAATTATGTGGTAGAAAATTTTATGGAGTACTATGTCGATCCCGAATCCCGGTTGCTGGCAGAGGAGATCCGTAAACTCGTCATCTCCCGAAAACACAGAGCACTTTATCCGGATACGGATGCGCATAGACGATTTTTGAAGGAACAACTGGCAAAAACATCGGAGCTTTCAGAAAAATATCACTTTTTGAACTTCGAAACGGAACTCGAACACTTTAAAACAGTGTAAGAGTATAGGAGTGTAGGAGTATAAGAGTTAAGCTGTCCGTCACTCTTATACTCTTACACTCATACACTTCTCAGTGTATCCGGTCCCCCCGCACCTCCATGTTCTTCATTAATCCCGCTTCGTAGGTAAGCCATTCCGCCCAGCGCTTTTTTGTTTTTTCTTTTCCCAGATAGGTTTCGGCGAGGTTTATAAAAAGATGGTAATGGCCCGCTTCGCTTTCCATAAAGCGCCGGTAGAAATTACGCAGGTATTCGTCCGGCAATCCTTCACTTAATCTCTTAAACCTCTCACAACTGCGTGCTTCGATCATCGCCATGGTAAGCAGCTGATCAAGAAATCTTTCTTCGAAATCGCCACCCTTCCTTTGAAAAGCGATCAGGTGATTCACATATTCATCTTTTCGTTGACGACCGAGTTTGAGTTTTCGTTTTTCCAGTTCAGCAAGTACTATGCGAAAATGACCCCATTCCTCAGTTACGATCGGAGCGAGTTCCGATACCAGCCTCGTGCGGTCAGGATATTTCGTAATAAGGGTAATGCAGGTGGTGGCCGCTTTTTGTTCGCAAAATGCATGATCCGTCAATATCTCTTCGATGGAAAGATTCGCCAGATCTACCCACCGGGGATCCGTAGCCAGCTGAAGGCCAAGAATATTTTTGGTTGTTTTCATGTGTTTTGCAAATGTCTGAATTAAAGGGATATTTGGTTAAATAAATTATGAAAGAAGAATTTATCGACCGGAAATTACAGGAAAGATCGACAACTGGCGCTCTGCGCCTGTTACGGATCAATGGCAGCCAGGCGGATTATTTCTCCAATGACTATCTGGGCATCGGAAAAAACGGTCTGATAGAAATTGTTCTTTCTGATACACATCTGGCGCATGGGTCAACGGGATCCAGACTACTGGCAGGAAATTATCCTTTGATAGAAGAAACCGAAAAAGAAATCGCTTCTTTTCATGAAGCGGAAGCGGCTCTTATTTTTAATTCCGGGTACGATGCGAATTTTGGATTGCTCGCCTGTATTGCAGGTAAAGGAGATCTGATACTCTATGATAAATTAAGTCATGCTTCTATTCGTGACGGTATCCGGCAGTCATTTGCGGACTCTTTTTCGTTTGCACATAATGATCCCGCTGAACTTGAAAAAAGGTTAAAAAATAAAAAGGGAAATTGTTTTGTCGTAACAGAGTCAGTGTTTTCAATGGATGGTGATATCGCTCCGCTCACTGACATAGCAGCTCTTTGCCGGCAATATGGTGCCTATCTCATCGTAGACGAGGCGCACGCAACCGGGATAATTGGTAGCAGGGGAGAAGGCCTGGTGCAGAATTTGAAATTACAGGATGATTGTTTTGCGCGTGTACATACATTCGGCAAAGCGCTTGGTTGTCATGGGGCTGTTATACTGGGGTCGCAATCCCTCCGGAATTATCTTATAAATTTCTGCCGGCCCTTTATATACAGTACGGCGATTCCACCGGTATCCGTTGCCGCGATAAAAGCATCTTATAAGATATTCCCCGGAATGAATAGAGAAAGGAAGGAAATCAGTAATCTCATTTCTCTGTTTAACCATGGCGGATTTAAAAAATCATCCACACCGATTCAATGTTTTATTGTTCCGGGAAATGAAAATGCAAAACAGGCAGCAAAAATTCTGCTGGATAATAATCTGGATGTGCGGGCTATTTTGTATCCGACTGTACCACTGGGCGAAGAAAGATTGCGAATTACCCTACACAGTTTTAATACGATAGAAGAAACTGCAAAACTAATTTCTGTTCTAAATGAGAAAATGTAATCATAGAACCGCTGATCACTTCCAGTCTTCCAGTCTTCCACACTTTCATGTCTATCTCCCCGACCGCTGCCGCGCAGCACTTGGATTCTTCAATACATTTCCGATGGCAGTACCAAATAATCCATCGAATCCAACCCGTACCCCTACCTGCCCGGATTGCCCGTTCAGATAGGATCCGATGACATCCACACGCAGCAGCTTGAAAATATTTTCCAGGCCGGCCGAGATCTCCACATAATTGTTTGATTTATTTACATAAAATGCGTTCGAAGCCAGCACGAGATTCCACTGAAGATTTCGTAAAAGCGGGACTTTATTGGTGAGCATTCCATTAAAATGATGTTCGATATGACCGACGCCATACAATGAAGCGGTCGTGCTGTTCTGATAATAAGGAGCAAGCTGGAAGCTGTTTAAATAAGGACTTGCATAAAATGTCTGGTTGCCATTGAATTGCTGGTAATCCATCACATACAGGGATTTTGTATTCAGGAATCCACCGATGCCAAAACGATATTTAAATACACCCTTGAGTTTAAAATTGATATTATCCCATAAGGAGAATTCCCATTTTTCATAGTTAACATCCGACCCGAGCAGGTCGGGTATGCCAGCGCGGAACGACAAAGCAAAGGTTGGATATTTCGATCCCAGGGCGAGACGGTTGTCAGGAAATTCTATATAACGCTGACCAGGTTTAAATTGAATATCAAATCCCGCGATCAGCGCCTGGTTGCGTGTAAAATTTTGGTTGATCAGCTCATATGGATAATTGGGT
This sequence comes from Puia sp., assembly GCA_036496825.1. Classification (GTDB taxonomy): domain Bacteria; phylum Bacteroidota; class Bacteroidia; order Chitinophagales; family Chitinophagaceae; genus Puia. Next base: position 7,848 of record DASXKM010000010.1, read on the forward strand.
GTGAATTCTTTTTCTTTATTTCCAAAAAAAGAAAAGTCACTGGTATTGTTCAGGGGTAGCCGGTCCTCGTACAACAGATTGCCCGATATACGCAAACCGTTGTCGAAGCGTTTTCTGTATAGAATGCTTCCGAAATAATTTTCATAAATTTTCATGTAGTTGTCACGGAAAAATAAGGTGTACAATTCGTTCATGAATGGACCGATCGGATTGTCGGGATTAAACTGGCTCACTCTTTTTCCGCCGCCGAAAGTCCATGAGCTTCGGCTGAAACTTTCGCCTTCCATATCCTGTACATACGTTTTGCTACGGAAAGTCAGGTTGGCCCAGGCGTTGAGATGCGTATTGCTGAATCCATAACGGATGTGCGGAGAGAATTCAATACTATTGCCGGTTTTTTTATATTCTTTCAGAAAACTGGCTCCTCCCTGGATGACGAGCCCCTCTACGGTATTATATTCAACTTTGGGGATCAACGGATCTATAAATATGCTGAATGGCTTATTCGGATCATAATCCGATCTTTTGATGCCGTTAATGAAAATATTGGCAATCGTTATCCGGCCCTGTTTTTTTCTCTGCGAATCGGCCGTCCGCTGCATCGTGGCGGAATCATTCCGGCTGATGAAGATGCTATCCTTGATCCTGTAATTCTCCAGTTCTTCCGGTTCCAGCGGTACCGGACGGAGAGAATCCCAATAGGCAAAACTTTTTTTGGTTACGCCGGTATCGTATTTGACTACCACATTGTTGAAATATTTTTTCCGGAATCTGGGTTCGAGTTCGTAGTTGCTGTAAACGTTCAGGAAGTTGCCCGATACATCAATACCGAATTTCTTAAATGAAAAATTCACAACCTGATTTTGCGTGCGCCAGATATTGGTTGTAATCGGCACATGGATCTGGCGGATCGTCAGGGAATCAACAATTTCAAGCTGATAATCTTTTGTAAGCATCAGATCAAGGCTGTGTATTCGCCAGTCACCGTCGGTGATATTAATGGTCCCTGAAAACAACGGCTCAAATCTTCTTTTTGGGATTACGCGGATCTGGTTTACTTCCTTACCATCCTCAACAAACGAACCCAGGAATTTATATTTATAATAGTTCAACGCGCCGTCCGCGATGGGAGATACATAACCCCGCGGACTCAGTTGCGTAATAAATATATTTACGTTATTGCTGTAGAAATTGATGAATGTGGGGAAATTAAATCCATAACCGTTGGATCCGCTTTCCCTTCCTGATATCACTTCCAGTTTAATTTTATCGGGTTTTTTAAATGCGATTTTTGTGAGGGATTCAGACAGATAAATAATGCCACGGCCTTCGGAATCAACGCCCAGATCTTTCCGGTCTTCGTCTGAGAAATTTTTTCCGAGAATCTTCGACGGGAGACTACGGCTGCGGATCAGCGTTTTGATATAGGCGTCGCAGGTAAAAGAGTCAAGTGGATTCTCATAAGACTTTCTTTTTTTTATCGCCTTGCGTATGATTTCATAGGCCGGATCTTCTCCTCCCGGTTTTACAACCACCTCTTTCAGGTTTGTCTGCTGGATGGATAATCGAAAATCCAGCGTGACGGATTCAGTTGAAAGCGTAATTGTCTTTTCCTGTCGTCCGTATCCGACATACTGGCAAACGATTGTATAATGACCGGCTGGCAGGTCCAGAAAATATTTTCCGAGATTATTGCTGGTCGTTCCCTGTGAACTGCCTTTTATAAAAACAGAAGCGAATGCAAGAATATTTCCTTTGTCATCCGTAACCGTACCAATGACTTTTATGGCCCGGGCAACCTGGCAAAGAAGAGAAAGAA
>DASXKM010000011.1:0-4640 GCA_036496825.1 Puia sp.
AACAGATTTTTTGCCATCCGATATTCAACTACAAGGCCCACATCAGGTCCTGAAATCGTTTTATATCCCTTACTCACATCAGATCCACCGGATGAGGCGAGGTTGGGAAAACTAAGACCTCCTTTTATTCCTAATTGGATGTTTTGAGAAATCCCGTTTGAGGTGGCAAAAAGGGAAATCACAAAAAAAATAAAAATGGATAAACAGGGTTTCAAGCGGCTGGGGGTTTCGTTGATAACGATTAATAAGAGGAATTTCGTTTATGATTCCGGTTATATAATAGGAATTACTCCTGATGGCTAATAAACATGTACGATTCCATCTTCATCAACTACCAGTTTATTCTCTGCCTGCATGAAATCAATGACTTTGCGCAAGTGATCCGGGTGAATATCCAAAAACATTTCAAACAATACCTTCGCTGTAACTGATCCCGTTTGTGTACCAGATTTTAATTTCTGATATATAGAGTCAAATTCAGATGCGGAGAGCTTCCCCTTTTCATTTTTTACACAATTATCACAAATGCCGCATTTTTCCGCACCCTTCTCTCCGAAATATTCCACGATAGAAATGCTACGACATCCGGCTGTCCGCACATATTCCAATATTCCATGAACCCGGTTTATATATTGATTTTTCCGGAAATCGTATGCCTTCTCGTCAATCCAGATATCAGCAGATTTTCTACGCGGCTGGTTAAAAAACAGTTGTGGTGTTTCTTTTTGCGGATCGTAATAAACAATCTGAAATTTGTGTAATTGATAAAGACCCTTCAACACCTGCTCCAGGTCCCATTTCAAAATAGATGCAAGTACCTTTTCATTAATCGCAACAGGCTGGTCATAAATGCCGGCATACGTTCTCAAAAGTGTTTTTATTAACGGCTCCAGGACAGGGTTGTCAAGTTCATATTGAACGAGTTGCTCTCTCGGTGCGACAACATAAACCTTTGCCGGATTATAAACCGTGTCATTCATTGTAATAAATCCTTCCTGCTGTAAGAGTTGCAGGGCCGCCTGTGAAGGCTTGGACTGAAACGAAAATTTCTTCTGAAAGTCATTCAGATCAAATGCATAACCCGTCTGATCCGTGCCCAGCGGGACCTGCAGATAATTTGCCAGGCCCTGATAGATTTTCCGGATGTAATCCAGTGAAGGAAAGAGTTGTTTATGAGATGACTCCAATTCTTCCAGCATTTCTTCATTATACAACAAAACAGCGTAGGATCTTTTACCGTCCCGGCCAGCCCGACCTGCTTCCTGATAATAATTCTCGAGATTATCAGGCACTTCTGCATGTACCACCAATCTGACATCAGGTTTATCGATACCCATTCCGAAGGCATTCGTGCAGACAATGACGCGGACTTCATTATTCATCCAGCGCTCCTGTTTTATATTGCGCTCGTCCTGCGACAACCTGGCGTGGTAATAATCAGATTTTATACCATGCATATTGAGCAAATCACTGATTTCTTTGGTTCTTCTTCTATTGCGGCAATAGATAATCGAACAGCCCTCCAGCCGTCGCAGGATATCTAACATCTTGTTGTAAACAGAACTTGTTTTATGTGCGCTGAAAGAAAGATTTGGGCGAGAAAAAGACTGTGTGAAAATCCTGGGGACTTTCATTTTTAACTTCCGGCAGATATCTTCGCGGATCGCCGGAGTGGCAGAAGCTGTCAATGCCAGCACCGGTATATCCGGTAATTCATTTCTTACTTCGGCGATTTTCAAATACGGCGGTCTGAAATCATAACCCCATTGAGAAATACAATGAGCTTCATCCACTGCGATGAGGGATACATGCAATGCGGGCAGAAATTCTTTGAATAAATCAGTTTCCAACCGTTCGGGAGACACATACAGAAAGCGGCAATTGCCTGTAGCAGCCAGTTTAAATGTAGATATCACATCTTTGCGACTCATGCCGGAATAGATGGCGAAAGCGGTAATGCCTTTTTTTCGCAGGTTCTGTACCTGATCTTTCATTAAAGCAATCAGCGGACTGATTACCAGACAAAGCCCTTCTTGCACAATCGTTGGCACCTGGAAGCAAATAGATTTACCTCCTCCCGTCGGAAGCAACGCAAGTGTATCCTGACCACAAAGAACAGAGTTCACAATCTCTTCCTGTAGTGGCCGGAAGGAATCGTAGTTCCAGTATTGTTTAAGGACTTCAGTTGCCTTCATGTTCAGGAATAAAACTCAATTTACAGTAGCTTTTTAACAAATAAGCGCGAAGAATTGACAAGAAGGATCACATCGCTGAAAGCCATGGCTGCAGCTGCAACAGTCGGAGTCAGCAATCCAAAAGCCGCAACAGGTATCGCCAGCACATTATAAAAAAAAGCCCAAAATAAATTCTGACGAATTGTTAGAAATGTTTGTGTTCCGAGCTGTATCGCCAGCGGTAACTTTTTTATTCCACTGTTCATCAGTACTACATCAGCCGTTTGCATGGCAATCTGAGATGCATCACTCATTGAAATTCCGACACTTGCTTTGGCGAGTGCCGGTGCATCATTGATGCCATCACCAACCATGGCAGTCGGAGATTGATCAGCCAGCCTTGCCAGTTGTTGAAGTTTCTGTAGCGGTGTTTGTTCAGCCATCACTTCATCCATTTCCAGTGTTGCCGCCAGTTCCAGACATTTTTGTTTGAGATCCCCACTTAGGAGAATGGTTTTAATTTTCCTTTTTTTGAAGTAGGTCATTACTTCTGCCGCTTCGGGACGGATTTCATCTTGCATATCAACCCAACCGGCGACCTGATTATTCTTGGTAAGCCAGATATGGTGATCAGTAGGAACATTTCCGATGAATGCAGCAGATCCGATTTTATATTCATCCCCTTCCGAACTGGTTGCCTGAACTCCATAGCCCTTGATTTCGGCAATCTTTTTCCAGCGCAGTTCCGGTTGAACCTTCCAGGTAAGGGTGAGCGATTTTGCAATCGGATGGTTGGAGTATTTTTCCAATGAGAATACAATTTTTCTGAATTCAGTTTCATTCAAAGACGGGTCAACTATACTGAATTCCTTTACGGTAAAAGATCCGGTAGTCAGTGTACCCGTTTTATCAAAAACAACCTGACTGATTTTCTTAAAAAGTTCAAGACTGTCTGCATTTCTGAACAATATTCCATTTCTTGCCGCCCGTCCGAGACCCACGGCGATGGCAGCGGGTGTAGCTAAACCCATCGCACATGGACAGGCAATAACGAGAACAGCGATGCTTCTCATCATGGATGAACCCAAATCGTGCATAGCAATTTCATTCAACAAAAATGTCAGCAACGCGATACCGATAACTACCGGAACAAAAACAGCACTGATCCGGTCAGCCAGCAATTGGATATCGGGTTTATCAGATTGTGCCCGTTTGACCAGGTCAATCATATTGGAAAGCACGGAATCTTTCGCGGACGCTGTCACCTGGGCTTTGAAATTACCGCTGATTAATATAGATCCACCGATAATCCGGTCTTTAGTATTTTTATTTACCGGAAGACTTTCACCTGTTATAATAGCTTCATCCACCTGTCCTTCTCCCCAAAGAATTTTTGCATCTGCAGGTACCTGATCTCCGCTGCGAATTAATATCAGATCTCCTGATTTCAATTTCAGACTGTCTACCGGGAATATAATTTCCTGATGCTGGTCATCAAATGCAATCATGTTTGCGATTACCTTTTGGGTTTTAACCAGTCGGGTGAGCGATCGTTGCGTTGTTTGAAGAGAACGTTCTTCGATATAATTGCCGAAGAATACGAGTGTGATTATGGCCGCCGATGTTTCATAGAAAATATAGGTATCACCCAGACCGAACACAGTGCCCGCGAGACTATATATAAATGCGGCCGTCGCTCCAAGCGCTATCAGTACATTCATATTCGTCGAACGCTGGAGAAGACTTTGAATCGCACTTCTTCCAAAAAAATGCATCCCTGTCAGATAAACTGGTAAGCATAAAATCAGTTGAATCCAGGGATCCATGAGCCAGTGAAGGAACTGGGCATGACCCAGCATATGCAACTGTAAAATCAATGTGAGAGGAACACAAATAGTAAGATAGCGGACAAACTTGTTTGGATGTTTGATGTTTGAAGTATCATCGACAACATGAAATCCAAGATTTTCAATTCCCTTTCTGAGTTCCTGTTCTGGTAAATCCGGAGCATTTTGAAATTGTGCTTCGCCGGCCGTGAGGCTGACACGCACATCTTTCATTCCTTTTTTCTCAAGAAAGCCATTGATCGTTTGCGCACATGCGCTGCAACTCATTCCTTCTACCTTCCAATTTACTGTTTCCATGCTTTTTTTCATCAAAAACCAATTGCAAACTTATCGAATTTCGATTGCACGCTTTTTCAATTCATAAAACAGGCGGAGGTATATCTTTGTTGTATGGAATGGATATATAGTCTGCCTGAAATCGACGAGACAGCCCGCGCTTTCTGGAAGGCATTTCCTGATAAAAAAATATATGCTTTTAAAGGGAATATGGGTTCGGGAAAAACGAGTTTTATCCGGGCCTTGTGTAATGTAAAAAAAGTGAAAGAAACAGCCGGAAGCCCCACGTTTTCTATTATTAATGAATACAGTTTCCCTGAAGGCATCATATTTCACCTGGATC
>DASXKM010000012.1:0-4669 GCA_036496825.1 Puia sp.
GAAAGGCATGATGACAGAAGACATAATTCCTTTTTTAAAAAACCGTTTTAAAACTCATTTTATTTCGCACAGGACGTTGCTGACGGCCGGCGTTGGTGAATCTGCTTTAGCCGATCATATCAGCGAATTTGAATCAACCCTTCCACTGCATATAAAACTTGCCTACCTGCCAGCCTATGGTATGGTGCGTTTACGCCTGACGGCAAATGCTGATCAGGCAAACGGGCTGGATCAGGAACTGGACCAGGCGTTTAGTAATCTGAAATCTCTTGTCAGTGAGTGGCTGGTTACAGATGAAGACATCAGCCTGCAGGAAGTGCTGGGCAGATTGTTGACTGACAGAAAACAATCGGTTTCAACGGCAGAAAGTTGTACCGGTGGATACGTAGCACACCTGATTACCAGCATTCCTGGTTCCAGCGCTTACTTTCACGGATCTGTCATTGCCTACGACAATGACATAAAAAATAGAATGCTCGGTGTGAATCCGGATATTTTATCGGCACATGGCGCGGTAAGTGAAGAAACCGTCAAGGCAATGATCATCGGAGCCCTCGAAAATATGGAAACAGATTTTGCAATCGCAACTTCCGGAATTATGGGTCCCGGTGGCGGCAGTGAGGAAAAGCCAGTTGGAACGGTTTGGATTGCTGCGGGAAATGACCGGGAAATCATCACCCGCAAACTCTGGTTTCGCTTTGATCGTCAACGGAATATAGAACTAACGGCAATAAATGTGCTCAACTTGTTAAGAATATTTATTTTGTCACAACCGCTTTAAATCGGCCTGCATGACTTAGATAATTAATTAATACTTTTGACCGAATCTAAAGATCATCTTCATGGCGATTGTCGATTTGTTAATGCCGAAAATGGGTGAAAGCATCATGGAGGCTACCATTCTCAAATGGAACAAGCAACCGGGCGAATCCGTTCAACAGGATGAATCTTTACTGGAAATAGCCACCGACAAAGTAGATAGCGAAGTCCCTTCCACAGCCGCCGGAATTCTGACAGAAATTCTTTTTCCTGTCGATGCAGTAGTTCCGGTGGGTGCCATTATCGCTAAAATTGAAACGAATGGCAGCAGCACGCTAAACGCCCAACACACAACGCCGGATGCAGATCAGAAGACGGCTGAAAATGAAGATTCACCCGCCACCAACCGCCAACCGCCAACCGAAATCCAGCAACCGCCAACCGTCAACCGTCAACTGTCAACCGAAAACGTCTCAGCGGGCAACGGCCAACGGTCAGCGGTGAACGAAAACAGATTCTATTCTCCGTTGGTACTGAATATTGCGAGTAACGAGGGAATTAACCTGTCGGAACTGGAGAAAATCCAGGGAACCGGCAATGAAGGCAGGGTAACAAAAAAAGATATTCTGCAATATGTTTCCAAAAGGAAAGACGGGAATGGCTTCCATAGCCAGCCGCCGGTTACTGAACCTGTCTATGGACGTATTCAGGAAAAAAACCAAACTTCTGCTGACGAAAAAGAAAGAACACAGGAATCCATTCCGGTAAATATGAGCGGCAATGTGGAAATCCAGGAAATGGATCGCATGAGGAAACTGGTTGCTGAACATATGGTCAGAAGCAAACAAACCAGTCCGCACGTGACCAGTTTTACAGAAGCAGATGTAACAAATCTGGTACTTTGGCGTGAGAAGGAAAAAGACGATTTTGAAAAAAGGGAAGGAACAAAATTAACATTGACGCCACTGTTTATTGAAGCCGTCATTAAATGTATCAAAAAATATCCCCTGATTAATAGTTCTCTTCAGGGCGATAAGATCATTATAAAAAAAGATATCAATATAGGAATGGCTACCGCCCTCCCCACGGGCAACCTGATTGTGCCTGTAATCAAAACAGCTGATAATTATAACCGGATCGGTTTGGCGCGCCAGGTGAATACGCTCGCCCAAGCTGCCCGTAACAATAAGTTAAAACCCGGTGATATTCAGGATGGCACATTCACCATTACGAATGTTGGCGTATTTGGAAGTCTGATGGGTACCCCGATTATTAATCAGCCCCAGGTCGCAATCTTAGCCGTGGGTGCGATTAAAAAAAGACCCATGGTGATCGAATCTGATCAGGGTGATTCAATCGGCATTCGTCATATGATGTATCTTTCTATGAGCTATGATCATCGGATTATAGATGGCAGCCTGGGAGCTACATTTCTGACGGCCGTAGCGAACGAACTGGAAGGATTTCAGCCTTAGCAACAAAGCCTCATCCATACTTTTTTCTGCCAACAAACCTGATCCGCCTTAAGCGCATGACTCTATGCGTTCAGCTTTATTCGTTTGGCTTTATGCCTTACGCCTTACGCCTTAAGCCTAACGCCCCGTTGGCCATCATAACATTTCCCCAATCTTGTCGTTTAAGATTAAGAGAAGTTTTGTAAATTCCGGAACATACTAAATCTGACAAGATGAAAACACTCTCAGAAACATGGTTTGCCGATGGTTATATTGACTTTGAACTAAAAAAGTATACCCTGCTCGCCTACCTGCAGGAAATTAACCGCAACTTCCAGGAAAACAAATTATATCCCCAGTTGGCGGATGTTATTTTCCACTATAACAATCTCGTGGCCTTCCGTGAGAATAAGAAATATTTACAGGAACAGTTTCCGAAAAAACTGACAGGACTGCAGATGGAAAAAATACAGGTACTCTATGAACAGCTCATTCAGGATGATGAACTCATGCGTGAACTGGAAGATATTATTGAATATTCCGCCGGCCACATGAAGGCAGCCATTACGAACGGGACAGAAATCTATGAATTTGTAGAAGATAAGATCAGCATTCACCCGGTGGGCATCATGCCGGTTCATTCAAAAGAAGGATATTTTTTGCTAAGTGATGGAACTGCAAACACAACGCGTGCATATAGTTACTACCTGAGTTTTTTCGAAAAACATGACGAAAAATACCGCAGCATGCGCACCGAATATATTAACTCCTGGAAACGCAGTTTCAGCAACACATACGAACAGATTAAATCGGAATTATTAAGCCTCAAACCGGATTTACCAAATCCCGCCGTTTACGCCATCGAGACTCAGCTGAAATTCCCGCTGGACGAAACATTGTTGCCGGTTGCAAAGCGCAGCCTTGTACGTTATATTTCCACAAAAGCCGCTTAAGAACACTTCCATACTTCCATACTTCCATACTTTCATACTTTCCTTCGCTGCCTCAGCGTCTGTAATATAACGGCCGCAATAATCAGACAGAAACCATAATAAAATCCCGGGCTCAGTTCCTTGTCTTCTCTGTAAATAATAAACGCCATGGCGATTCCGTAAATGGGTTCCAGATTATAGGAAAGGTTTACAGTGAACGCAGAAATTTTCTGAAGTGCTTTCATGAAAAGATCATAAGCGACAACCGTACATAAAAAACCTAATATAAAAAGCCACATCCAGTCAGACAGGGAAGGTAATAATCTGTCTACCCGAAAAAAGTGCAGATATACTGGCATCAGCAGGGTAATAAATAAAAATCCTCCGCTTAACTGATAACGGGTAGCCGTTTCTGCATCCATCTTTTGAAGGATTTGTCTGTTCAGGATCGGAAAGATACTGGCGAGTAAGGCAGAAAACAGCGATATAATAATTCCGAGTTTAAAATGCGGATCAAAATGGAATACGATACTGATTCCTGCTATCGCCATCAACCCCAGCAATACTTCCGTAATATCGAATGGTATGCGTAGCATAATGGGTTCCAGTATGGCAGTGAAAAAACCCATGGCAGAAAGACAAACAAGTGCAGTTGAAACATTGGATATTTTTATACCTGCATAGAAAGTCACCCAGTGCAGGGCAAGAATAAATCCAACAGATGATGCCTGAATAAATAGTGTTCTTGAAGCTGCCGGTTTCCTTTTCTGGAATAAAAGTGCAATCCAGAGAACCACACAGGCAATCAGCATCCGGTACCAGACAAGCACAGCTTCATTGAGGGTGATCAGTCTGCCGAGTACACCCGTAAATCCGGCAAGAAAAACAGCAATATGTAATTGGAGAAATGATTTCTTCATGGAGCTGGCAAAGAAAGATTATTTTCCTTCCACCACCATATTCTGAGAGAAGTGATTGACGGTTCCTACTACCGGAATATTTTTAACTCTTTTACGATAGTTTTTGAATAATGCATTCCAGCGAAGCTTCAGCACGCCGAGTATGCCCTCTTTTACAATCCCTTTATTCATTTTGGAAATACCCAATTTCCTGTCCTCGAAAATGATTGGCACTTCCTTTATTTTGAAACCCAGTTTCCAGGCTGCAAATTTCATTTCTATCTGAAACGCATAACCCGCAAAATGAATTTCATCCAGGTTGATGGTTTCAAGTACTTCGCGGCGATAGCAAACGAAGCCGGCCGTTGGGTCCTTCACCGGCATCCATGTAATCAGGCGGGTATATATTGAAGCTCCTTTTGAAAGAAGTATCCTCTCTTTGGGCCAGTTAATAAAACCTCCGTCCTTCACATAGCGGCTGCCAACTGAAAGATCAGCGCCCTCGTATTTACAGGCGTTATATAAATTTTCAAGATTGCCCGGATTATGGGAAAAATCCGCATCCATTTCAAAGATGAAAGCATAGCCTTTGTCAATGGCCCATTTAAATCCGTATATATAAGCA
>DASXKM010000013.1:0-3566 GCA_036496825.1 Puia sp.
CAGAATATTGCAAAAGGTGATCCTTTCGGTGTGTACAGGGGGCAGGATTCTTTATCCATGTTTCTTTGGATTGCTGTTCACAACGTACAGGTTTCATTCATGATATTTATTTCCGGTCTGCTGGCGGGATTGGGAACGGTATGGCTGATTTTTAATAACGGGGTCATGCTCGGTGCGTTTCAATATTATTTTTTTTCCAAAGGCCTTGGCTGGAAGTCCGTACTGGTAATCTGGATACATGGTACACTTGAAATTTCCTCGATTATCATTGCCGGTGCAGCGGGTCTTGTGTTAGCTAAAAGCCTGCTTTTCCCCGGTTCTTACAAAAGATTTCCTTCACTCAAGCGCGGAGTAAAAGATGGTGTAAAAATGATGGTTGGACTGATCCCGGTATTTGTGGCGGCCGCTTTCCTGGAAGGATTTGTGACCCGATATTCACAAATGCCGCTGTGGCTGAGTTTATGTATACTCATATCGTCAGCTGTCTTTATCATTTGGTACTTTATTATTTATCCGATCCGAATAACCAATAGACAGAAGATGGCTCAGACTCTAAAATCCTGATCATCCTTACATGTTTAAATATTTTTTCAGAATAATTTTTGTATTTCTTGTTTGCGTCCCGGCAGTAGTGTGCGCCCAGGCAACGACTGATACGATCGGTTCCATCAGGGACACCCCTATCGTTCAATCAGATTCCTCAGCATCAGTCGTCCCCGATACTTCTTACGCTACCCCCCAGAATGGTCCGGCAGAAATAAATGAAGACAGTCTCTACACACCGGTAAGGGACAGTCTATATCTGAATGCTTTCTTGCTTAGAGAAGTTCCACTTACGAAAGTAAATAAATACCTTTCAGACCGGGATTATGACTATGCAAACAATCCCGAATACTGGTCAAAAGAAAAAAAGGGAAATGATCCTGATTCTTCCCCGTTGTTAAATTTTTTGGGCAATAAAGTTGTTCAATGGGTCTTTTTAATCAGCGTGATCGTTGTCATCATTTACGGCATCTACCTGCTGGCCAGGGAAAATAATTTCAAATGGTTCATTAGACGACAGGCGCAGGCAGACCAAGGAGAATCTGATTCCGCAGGTCACGGACCTGTGGATTATGATGAATCAATCAGGAAATATCAGACAGAAGGAAATTACCGGATGGCGGTTCGCTATTTATATCTGCGTTTGCTTTATTTAGCTACAGAGAAAAATATTATTCCAATAAGTGCTTCAATGACGAATGCCGAAATCGGGCGCGCTTTCGGGCAGCATCCGCTGGCATCGCAGTTCCGTTACCTGGCTACTGCTTATGAATATATTTTTTTTGGAGATTTCAATGTGAACAGGGAAATATTTGACGTATTAAAAACGAAGTTTGAAGCATTTCAACAAAAATTAGGAGCCTGAAACAATTCTTACGATATGGCTTTGTTATTTTCAGTCTGATGGGCATTTTCAGTTCATGCAAAAAGGGGCTGGATAAAAGGGTAAGTCTCTGGCGAATGGATAAAATTCCTTATGGCACACGGTATGCGTTCGAAAATCTTTCCTCGGTTTTTCCAAAGGCAGAAATTCGAACAGACAACCATTTTCCAATTCTGTTTCAGTCCGGAGCAACGGAAGATACAATCAGAGCATTGATTATACTTAGCCCCCTTTTTGCACCTGAACCGGATGAAATGCGTTCGATTATCCGTTATGCCGCCGCTGGTAATCAGGTTTTTATTTCTGCGTTGAATATTGCAGATACTGTGATGACCATGTTGCATCAGAAACAACACGTGGGATCCTATTTTTTTAAGGACAGCAGTGAAGTTAGTATTCTGAATCCCGAACATAACAAATGGGAAAGCTATTCTTATCCCGGGTATGATTTTGACAACCATTTCGAGTCTGTCGATTCCGGATATACCAACGTACTGGGAAAAAATTCAAAAGGCCAGGCAAATTTTATCCGGATCGGGTACGGGCACGGCGGATCGATTTTTATTCAGCTGAATCCTTTTCAATTTTCCAATTTCTTTTTACTACATAAGAAAAATAAAAAATATTACGACTTGGCTTTTTCATATTTGCCCAGGAAGACAGGCGTCATAGAATGGTCGGACTATTTCAGATACAGGAAAAACTCGGAAAGTTTTTCTGCACTGCATTTTATATTAAGTAAGCGGTCACTCAGATGGGCGTTCTGGCTGACGGTCCTTTCTTTTCTTCTAATGTTTATTTTGGAATCGAAAAGAAAACAACGTGCGGTTGCAGAAATTCCACCATTACGTAATGCGTCGGAAGATTTTATAAAAACGGTTGGACGTTTATACTTTCAGCAGAAAAATAATCAAAACCTGTTTTCGAAAATGATCACTGCTTTTCTGGAAAATATCCGCACAACTTATCAGCTGTCAACGTCACAACTGAATGAAGAATTTGCGTTAAAGCTCGCATTTCGTTCAGGTAAACCGGTTAATGAAGTCAGGCAAATGATTCAGTTCATTTATGAACTGAGGATGAAAGACGAGTTATCTGATAAAGAGTTAATGGAACTTTATGAACAAATCAATCAATTTAATAAACCGGGATGACAATGGAAGAAAATTTATTTGGTGAAAGAACTGCGCTGCAGGAATTCAGCGAAACCCTCAGTAAGCTAAAGGCCGAAATGGGTAAAGTAATTGTGGGCCAGGAACAAATGATCGAGCTGCTGATTGCCGGCATCCTGGCAGACGGGCATATTTTGATAGAAGGAGTTCCCGGAGTCGCAAAAACGCTCACTGCCAAACTACTCAGTCGTTCCATCAATGTCGGATTTTCCCGCATTCAGTTTACCCCCGACCTGATGCCAGGTGATGTAATCGGCGCTTCCATTTTTAATCCGCGTGAGATGTTATTTCAATTCCGCCCCGGTCCCATATTCAGCAATATCGTTTTGATAGACGAAATTAACCGGGCACCCGCGAAAACACAGGCTGCCCTTTTTGAAGTAATGGAAGAAAGGCAAATCACGGTCGACGGACAAACGATGAAAATGCAGCAACCCTTTTTGGTGATAGCCACGCAAAATCCAATCGAACAAGAGGGCACTTACCATTTACCGGAGGCTCAGCTCGACCGCTTTCTCTTTAAAATAAAAGTGGAATACCCTAGTGAAGCAGACGAAATGGTTATTGTGGGCAAACATCATGCACATGGCGGTGCCATGATCAGTGACGAAATTCAACCGGTTTTAAATGCCCGGATCATCGCAGATCTCCGTCAATTGGTAGGTAAAATTCATGTGGAAGAGAAACTGATCCGTTATATCGTTTCTGTAGTTACCTCCACCAGACAAAATAAATCTATTTACCTGGGGGCTTCACCGAGAGCTTCGATCGGCATTTTGCAATCTTCCAAAGCGATTGCTGCGATGAATGGAAGGGATTTTGTTCTTCCCGAAGATATTTTATATGTCACGCCGGCAGTTCTTCGTCACCGCCTGGTACTTTCTCCCGAAAAAGAAATGGAAGGCGGTTCAACCGATGATGTAATCAGGCAGATTGTTCAGTCTTCGGAAATTCCAAGATAATATGCG
>DASXKM010000014.1:0-2207 GCA_036496825.1 Puia sp.
TAACATTTTGAAGAATAACCATAAGCATCAGCCTTTATCCCGGAACAAATGCAACGGGTGAGATGAATAGATCTTAAAAAACAAACTGGCAATGATAACGCTGACGGAATAACAAACGGGTGTTAAAATTTCCGGACTCTCATCAACCAACTTATACGTGATCAAAATACCCAACACACTAATGGCATTTAAAATCCATCTCACCTGTGCGGTCGGAACCTGTTTTTTCGTTAAATACCGAAAAACCAGAAAAAGGATGAGATAAACAGGAAGGGATAGAACCGCTCCTCCCAGACCAAGAAGAGGCATTTTAAACAAGTCATTCTGACTGACCCTAATGTTTCCATAAATAAATCTGTTTTCGATCCAGAGACAGACAGGTGCCACCAGAAATAGGGCTGTCAGCCAAACCTTTATCGGGTACAAAGAATTCGCTTCGTTGTTCCCGTCATTTCTGGTTGTATCAACAGAGGGGGTCTGCATGCCTCTTTAACGCTGAAATTGCGATTTTCTTATGAAAACTTACCAGAGCGCCATAGGAAAAGCCCGGTGTACGGACATATACACGAAAACACTTATCCCGCAGGCAGGGTGGTTAAATACTGGCATTTGCCTGAAAACGGTGTCTGTATTCCAGCGGGGAGAGGCCGGTTATTTTTTTGAAAGTGGACCTGAAAGCCCGGGTGTCATTATATCCTACGGAATACATCACTTCATTGATATGATAACGTGAACTCTCCAGCTGCCTTCGCGCGGCCTCAATTTTTAAATACTGCATATATTCTGCGGGAGAATACTGGGTTGCTTTTTTGAAACGTCTTTCAAAATTCCTGCGGCTCAACAGCGATCTGCCGGCCAGTTCATCCACACTGATCCGGCTTGCATAATTCTCTTCAATAAACTGTTGTGCCTGCATCACGGCATCGTCCTCATGCATTTTAAATCCGCTGAATATAGAAAAGGATGCCTGGCTGTAACGGTTTATGTCAATTTCAAATATCTTGGAACAGAGCACCGCCATTTCGTGGTTCACATATTTTTCAACGAGATGCAGGATCAGGTTCAAAAAAGAATATGCGCCTCCACTACTACATATGCCCGCTTCCTCATGTATGATCGATTTTACGAGCTCTATATCCGGATACATTTTCCTGAAGGCCTCAAAGGCAATCCAGTGGGTGGCTGTTTTTTTCTCTTTCAGCAAACCCGTGGCAGCAAGTAAAAAAGCCCCCGTACAAAGACTGGCAATCTCCGCCCCCTGTTTGTATTGTTTCGTTATCCAGGGAAGAACCTGTTTGTTCCGTTTTACTTCTGTCGCGTAATCGCCGCTGATCGCCGGAATTATTACGAGGTCGGTCTTATCTATTTTATCTATCGTCGTATGCGGACAAATATTAAATGCACCCCCATACAGATTTGTTTCTTTTGTCAGGCCGACCAGTTGAACAGTAAATGGGGGCGGTGAACCCGGATGCTGTTCCTGCATCAGACTATTTACAGTTGTCAGCACTTTATAAGATCCAACCACGCTGCTCAAAATAAAATCTCCTGCCGGTACAAAAATAGAAACATGCCGCCCGGATATTTTCGAAGGCGTTTTGATTGATTTCTTCTTTTTCATTTTTCAAAAATAGGGAATTCATCTGCCGCAAACAACCCCCCAGATTGGCGTATGGACACACCCTACATCATTTTTAATACATCTAGATTTGTCATCCACATCATCCAAATCAAATTCATATGTCATCCATTCAACCAGTCGTAAAACAATTTGCAATGCAGAGCCGGCTTTTCAACAATGTGCTGGAAGACATTGAAGATATCAAAGGATCGAAAAGACTAACCGATCATGTAAATCATCTTCAATGGATCGCGGGTCATCTGACCAATTCACGATACGGACTTGACGCCGGTCTGGGCGTACCCGGCAGCTTTCCGTTTAAGGATCTTTATACAGATCCCACGCAGCCGCCTCCCCATAACAGGGCCATCACGGAGTCAGTCAAATATCCATCGCTGACAGAAATAAAAAAAAGCTGGAATGAACTGGCGCCGGCTTTTACCGAGAAAATATCCGGTTTATCAGACGAACAGCTGGGATCCGGAATACCCTTTCCGGTGCCCACGGGAAAAACATTCGGGGATTTGATTTCCTTTATTGCCAGCCACGAATCCTATCATATCGGTCAAATGAGCCTGATCAGAAG
>DASXKM010000015.1:0-1759 GCA_036496825.1 Puia sp.
ACCCGAATGGTCAAAACCGAGGATCGGATAATCAGCGGCGAGGCCAAGGTAAACATCCACAATAGAAAATTTACCCTGCTGATACATCAGCGGAAATATTCCGGGAGATATCAGGTGGATACCGCTGAATGCTTTTTCATTTAGTGGCATTACAGGGGCAGATATCTTTTCTTCGCCGGTTTTTGTATTCCGCCATCCACAGAGTCTATTGTCCTGGTCGAAAAGAAAATGACGCGAAGATTTTCTGTTTGTTACGGCTAGTGTGGCGAGTGGTTTTTTTTCTTCATGATAAAAGATCATCGCTTCCAGATCCAGATCAGTAAGTATGTCCGCATTCATCAGCACAAAGGATCCGTAATCAAAATATCCGGCTGCTTTTTTTAAACCTCCGCCGGTTTCCAGCACCTGTCCCGTTTCGTCGCTGATGCTGATTTCGCTTCCCCATCCTTTGTGTTTATGAATGGTTTCGAGAATCTGTTCAGGAAAATGATGCACATTCACTATTACCTCTTTTATCCCAAATGTTTGCAGGTAGAGAATATTTCTTTCCAGCAGGCTTTTCCCATTTACCAGAGCGAGCGCCTTGGGATGTTCGTCCGTCCACGGTTTGAAACGTGTACCCAGTCCGGCGGCCAGGATCATTGCTTTCATCAGAGTACCGTATTTTGAACCAGACTGCTCTTATGAGGGTAATCCGTATTGAAATGAAGTCCGCGGCTTTCTTTTCGGAACTGCGCGCTTTTTACAATCAGAAATCCTGTTGTGATCAGGTTCCTGGCTTCACAAAGCTGGGGAGATAATAAAGTGGTTTCATACAATGCCTCAATTTCTTCGTGCAGGAGATCCAGTCTCTTTAACGCCCTTGTCAGACGGATATTCGTGCGCACGATTCCCACATAGTCGCTCATCAGCAACTGGAGTTCTTTTATACTCTGGGTAATTAAAATCATTTCATTGGGTGCCGTAGTACCTTCCGCATTCCAGTCCGGGATATCATCTCTGAATGAAAGTGTTTTGATTCTTTCAACACTATCCAGAAAACAACGATGGGCAAATACCATGGCTTCCAGCAGTGAATTACTCGCCAAGCGGTTGGCACCATGTAATCCGGTGGATGCGCATTCACCGGCCGCGTATAAATTCCGGATGGAAGTATGTCCCCATTCATCAGTTTTTATTCCTCCGCAACTATAATGAGCAGCGGGCGCTACCGGTATCATCTGCGTGGCAACGTCGATGCCTGCTGATTTACAGGTTTCATAAATATTTGGAAAATGTTCGACAAATTTTTTCAGATCCATGTGCCGGCAGTCCAGGTATACATGTTCCGTACCTGCTTTTTTCATTTCACTGTCAATGGCCCTGGCAACAATATCACGCGGGGCAAGATCCTTACGCTCGTCGTATTTTTCCATGAAGGCCTCGCCCTTTTTATTCCGGAGAATTCCTCCGTCACCACGAACTGCTTCTGTGATCAAAAAAGCCGGACTCACACCCTGCTGAAATAAGGCCGTCGGATGAAATTGAATGAATTCCATATTTTCAATCCTGCCCTTCGCCCGGTAAACCATACCAATGCCGTCACCAGTTGCAATCACGGGATTGGTCGTTGTACGATAAACCTGCCCGTTTCCACCGGTAGCAAAAACAGTGATGCGCGATAAGATTTTTACGATCATGTTCTCCTGCATGTCCAATGCGTAAATACCAAAGCATTCTATATCTGGTGTTCCCTTTGTGACCAGGTAGCCCAGGTGAT
>DASXKM010000016.1:0-5006 GCA_036496825.1 Puia sp.
TTCTCCAGCCCGATAAATCCGGATCATTTGGTTATGAACTGGTCAATCTCTACAAAAAAACGGGTGATCAGAAATATTTGGATGCCGCGATAAAAATAGCGAACACGATGGCGGCAAATGTGCAGCCAGGCGATAATGAAAATTCACCATGGCCCTTCAAAGTAAACGCCATAACCGGGGACCCCGGGTTGATTGTAGACAGGGTAGTTTGGTATGAAGGGATGTCGAAAGATATCAATGCTAAAAATCCCCATAATAAAAAATCATCATACACCAGTAACTGGATGGGGACTCTGGGATTATTTTCTGAGCTGGCATCTTTGAATCAGGGCCATGTGGTGGCATACAAAAAAGCATTTGCCATCGTATTGCACTGGCTGAAAACCTATCCTGCCAAAACCAATAAATGGGGACCTTTTTTTGAAGATGTGCCAAGGTGGTCAGATACTCAAATCAATGCCATCAGCTATGCCATGTACCTTCTGGAAAATAAGGATCTTGATCCGGATTGGAAAACAACAGTGAAAAATATTTTTCAGTGGGTACACAAAGAACTTGATGACAAAAGATATCAGAAATACGGTGTGATTGTTACCGACGAGCAGACAGCTTACCGGCAACCCGGCAACAGCCATTCATCACGCAGTGCCTCCGTAGAATTGATGTATTGGGCCGCGACGGGTGATACAACCTATATAAGAAACGCCATTCGTGAATTAAACTGGGCAACTTACATGGTGAATAATAACGGAGAAAATTTTTATCCTACCAACGACATTTGGATGACAGACGGGTATGGAGATTATGTGCGTCATTATTTGCGCGCCATGTCAGCTGCTCCCCAGCTTGGGCCGGATAATTCAGATCACCTGCTTGGTTCGTCTTCTGTTGTTAAAAATATTTCCTATCAGCCTGAAAGCATTTCCTACACAGTTTTTGATAGTGCATCTGTGGAAACATTCCGGCTTCAATTGAAACCAAAAAAAATTATGTTGAATGGAAATGCGTTAAAAGAAGTCGAAGATGCGAATGCCGAAGGATGGATTTGGCAATTACTTGATAAAGGGGGTGTATTGACGATTAAACACCATGGCAACGGGGTCGCTATTGTGAAATAGCTGTTTGCAAAAAACAAAATGGAAAAAGAAATTAACAAAAATCAACTATTTGCCGGCCGTCGTTCAATGATCGGGCAGTGCAGTACAGCGATCGGTTCTTTGCTGCTTTTTTCTTCATTCAGGAACAAAAGGAAACCCGGCAAGACAGATAACAGTGCAGCGACATTTGATGTAAAGAAGTATGGTGCCACTGGCAGACGCAGTGATAATGCCACCCTGGCATTTCACGATGCGATTAAAGCATGCGTTGCGCGGGGAGGTGGTCTGGTCAATGTCCCTCCCGGAGATTATACAGTGGGAACGATTGAACTCAGGGATAACATGACGTTACATATTGAAGCCGGGGCAACTTTATTTTTAAGTCAGTCGGCGCATGACTTCAGACGGGACCCCGAACGATCCATGATTTATGCAGAGAACGCGAAGAATATCGCCGTTACAGGAAAGGGAACATTGAATGGCCTCGCGCAATATGATTTTACAGAAATGACTGGAATAGATCCGGATATTGCCAAGGAAATTGACATAGCAAAAGCGGCGGGCGTTGATATGCGCCGTTATTATCGCAGGCATGGTGCGATGAATACCTATATGTTTGTGTTGAATGACTGTATAAATATTTTACTGCGCGATATAACAGTTATCAATTCGCCGCTTTGGAATATCCGGTTAAATGATTGCGACGGTGTGCATGTGGAAGGCGTTTATATTTTTTCTGATCTGGAAAAAGGAGTAAACGCAGATGGAATCGATATTGTATCGACCAGCAATGTCTGTATCTCAGATTCGACATTCGTAACCGGCGACGATTCCATTGTGCTGAAAACAATTTCAAAAAATGGAAAGCCTGCCAAACCGGTTGAAAATGTGACGGTCACCAATTGTGTGCTGACGTCTTCATCCACGCCACTCATGATCGGTACCGAAACAGAAGCGGATATCAGACATGTATTGTTCAATAACTGCGTCATACGCAACTCAAACAAAGGGTTTGGTATAAATGTGCAGGATGGGGCGAACGTTAGTGACGTTATCATCAGCAACCTGACCATCGAAACCAACAGACGGCACTGGAACTGGTGGGGCGATGCCGAAATGTGCAGATTCATTCTCCATAAAAGGAAGCCAGCATCAAAACTGGGTGTGATCAGAGACATCATCATCGATAATATCATTGCACATACCCGCGGGACTAGTACGATTACCGGACATCCGGATCAGCCTGTTGAAAACATCACGATGTCGAATGTGCAGATCTTTATGAATCCGGAGAATAAAAAAGACAAAAGATGCACGGATGCGCTAAAGATCGAAAATGTTCTTGGTTTAAAAATTCGTGACCTGACCGTAAAATGGTCGGATGAGACGGAAGAAAAATGGAAGAGCGCTATTTCGATGAAAAAAGTGACTGATTTTAATATCGGATCTTTTGAAGGCCGGCAGGGTTTGAAAAACAGTGAGGAGCCGGCAATATGGATGGATGATGTTTCCGACGGTACTATCCGCGATTCGCGTGCTGCGAAAGGTACCGGCGTTTTTATCCGTCTCAGTGGTAAGGAAAGCAAAGATATCATCCTGAGAAATAACGATACAAAAAAAGCGGGCAGGCGCATTGTTTTCAGTGATGAAGAATTAAAAAAAGAAACCGAAATAAATTAGACGGAAAAGAGGATGCCTGTTTTATAGCCTTATATCATTAAAATTTAAACGCATTATGCAAAATTCAATGGTATTAAGTTCCGGTACCGGAAAAACAATTTCTGGCGCTTCTGAAATCAAAGCACCGGTACTGACGCAACGAGTCGTTTCGATTGATGTATACCGTGGTTTTGTGATGTTGCTGATGATGGCCGAAATACTTTCTTTTGAAACAGTATCCAAAGCATTGCCCGGAAGTACATTCTGGCAAATCGTTTCATTCAACCAGAGTCATGTTCCATGGACCTGGTTAAGCCTGCACGATATGATACAACCTTCTTTTTCATTCCTGGTAGGTGTCGCATTGCCTTATTCTATAGCCAGCAGGAAAAAAAAGGGAGCTGGTTTCGGCGAATTGATGAAACACACGATCATTCGTTCCATCATTCTGATATGCCTCGGTATATTTTTGCGATCGATGCACTCGGGTCAGACTTACTTTACTTTTGAAGATACGCTCAGCCAGATTGGTTTGGGATATACTTTTCTCGTCCTGATTGCATTCTGTCCGAAACGAATCCAGATCGTTTTACTGATCGTTATTTTAATTGGATATTGGCTCGCCTTCGCATTATATCCTTTACCAGGTCCGCACTTCGATTATTCGCAAACGGGGGTACCCGCGGATTGGCCTTACAATGCGCAGGGACTGGCGGCTCACTGGAATAAAAACACCAATCTGGCCTGGGCATTTGACAGATGGTTTCTGAATCTGTTCCCAAGAGAAAAAACATTTGTATATCACGGTGGCGCCTATGCGACACTTAGCTTCATTCCCACACTCGGTACGATGATACTGGGGTTATTGGCCGGCCAGTCTTTACGATCTCACCGGCCTGAAAGAGAAAAATTAAAATTATTCATAATGCTCGGCCTCAGCCTGGTTGTATTGGGAGCTGTATGTCAGATAGCCGGCATCAATCCGATTGTGAAACGCATCTGGACACCCGCATGGACAATTTTTAGTGGTGGAATATGTTTTCTCTTCCTGGCGGTATTTTATGCTGTGACAGATCTTGCCGGCTTAAAAAGATGGTCATTCCCGTTGATAGTGATTGGCATGAATTCGATTGTCGCCTATGTGCTTGCCGACGGGTTCTCTTCGTTTATCGTAAGTTCTCTGTATATCCATTTAGGCGCAAATTACGATCAGATATTTGGTGTTGCTTATGCTACACTGGTAAAAGGCAGTATCGTATTACTCCTGGACTGGCTGATTTTATACTGGATGTACAGAAAAAAAATATTTATTAAAATTTAAAGTAATCATTACAAAAAAATGGTCAATAGCTGAAGACATTCTTCAATCAAATAAAATAATGAAATGAACGACAATCGCAGAAATTTTTTAAAATTATCTTTTATGGCGGGCATTGGCATAGCGAATGCCAGGGATTTGGCTATTGATAGCCCCCTCATCCATGGTACTGAAAGAAAATTGTCGGTGGAGCGTTTTAACATGAGTGGCTATGCCGCCCCTGCACTGAATACCGTACGGGTTGGGTTCATCGGATTGGGAATGCGCGGACCCACCCATCTGAAAAACCTGTCGAAACTGGAAGGGGTGGAAATAAAGGCCTTATGCGATGTTCGAAAAAACAAAGTGCTCAGTGCCAAAAAAATGCTTGAAGGATCGAAGCACAATCCCATTATATATTCTGAAAATACGGACGACTGGAAAAAATTATGCGAACAGAAAGATATTGACATCGTATATATTGCCACACCCTGGGACATGCACACGCCGATGGCGGTTTATGCCATGGAGCAGGGCAAGCATGCCTTCACAGAAGTGCCGGCGGCAGTAACACTGGATGAATGCTGGCAATTGGTTGAAACTTCAGAGCGTACAAAAAAGCATTGCATGATGCTGGAAAATTGCTGCTATGATTTTTTTGAATTGTTGACCCTCAATCTGGTTCGGCAGGGTTTTTTTGGTGAGATCGTACACACGGAAGGTGCCTATATCCATAATTTGCTGGGACTGAATTTCGATAAAACAACTGGTTATTGGGATATGTGGCGTTTAAAAGAAAACGCAAAGAGAAATGGGAATTTATATCCCACCCATGGCCTCGGTCCCCTGTGTCAGCTCATGGATATAAACCGGGGAGACAGGATGGATTATCTTGTTTCGATGTCGGGCATCGATTTTACCATGGGTGCAAAGGCAAAGGAACTCGCCGCCGG
>DASXKM010000017.1:0-2641 GCA_036496825.1 Puia sp.
AATTATTTTGCTTTCCCCAATCCCATTTTATAATCATCCGGAGTGCCGGTGATTTTTAGATTGATGAAATGAATTTTCTTATCCTTATCGCGGTATTGAATGGCATCAATCTGATTGGGATCCACATCCTCCTGCTTTTTGCCAAAAAGTTTTTTAAAGGCGACCTGTGTTACCATTTTTAACGGAATGCGGAGATAGTATTCCATCTGTTTATCCATCCCCTGGTTGCCGGAGATTTCGAGAAAACCAAGAGAGGAATTGATATTCATGGATGGAATCGATAGCGTATTATTTTTAAAAGACAGCTTGTTTCGTAAGGTATCAAACCTTACCATGTTCAGGTTTTTATCACTGAAATAGGACGACATGGCCTGGATAGGCGTAAAATTATCCAGCTCGCCGTCATAAATGTTCACATCTATCTGCGCTTCCGACTGATCCATGATCGGCGTGAGATCGGGATGAATTTGCAGATAACATTTTACCTGTCCGGTGAGCCGCCCCTTAATGTTTTTGTTGATCACATAATCCTGACCGAGATAATCCATTTTTAACATCAGCTTTTCCAGATTTATATCTTCCGCGCGAATTCTGCTTCTCAGATATATTTTATTTGGATCGGATCCGTTGAAATGAGCCCTTGCAGCAAACTTACCGCCTGCCATTTCTACACCAAAGGTATCCAGGTACAATTGCTGGTTGGCCAGCATACGTACCTTGGCGGAGAATTTTTTTAGTCCCAGCCGGCGGTATCTGATCCTGCCGATATCTATCGACGCATTGAAATTGATAAATGGAATACTGAAAATATTGAATCCGTTTTCATGAGTCTTGGCCGAAGTTACAGCGACTGCTGCAGTATCCATCGTGGGGTTATCCATTTCATCAGACGCCGTCATCACATAGTTTGTCAATTGATTCACATCCAGGAAACGTGAAGAAAACTGCAGATAATTCTCTTTTCTGCTTTTGGCTGTATCTTTTCCGGTATATAGCCGCATGCTGATATTAAAGTCTGTGTTCCCGATTTTACCCTGTAATGTGTCGATTTTTACAAAATTGCCGGTGTTGAATTTTATATTGCCCCGAATACTATCCAAACGGTAGGGGTGATTGGTGAGTTCGCCCGATACATTGGCAATTTTTATATTGGCAAATTTGAAAACAGAATCATATTTCAGTTCAACCTTCGAGCGAAGCCAGACATTCGAGAATATCTCATGAACATATTCTTTTGGAACATACTTCCGGCTGCGTCTTCCCAGCAATTCGCTCAGGGCCAGACGTTGCGATTTCAGATCAAATGCAATCAGGGTCTTTCCCTTTTTCACTTTGCTGAACCAGAGAGCATAATTATTTACCCGCCCGCTCAGACGCAGATCGCTGCTGTCAACACGTCCGTTGAAATTCCTAAGCTTCAGTGAGGTATCATTGATCATCAGCTCCGCGCCAAAATCATGAAACACATGCGGATATTTTTTAAAAGCAATGCTGAGATGATCGATTGTAAATTTCCCTCTGGGAAGTGGATTCGGATGAAGTAGTTCATTCACCGATGTTTCAAGCGAAAGTCCGATAGTAAATCCGTTGATTTCTTCTTTCGCCTTCGCACTCCTCGCCGAATCAAAGGCAAACAATTCTTTCAAAACCATTTTATTACTGCCTGCGTTCAGGGTAAGTGTAATCGGTTCCTCCTGTTTATGAAAGATGGCCGGCAGATTATTCAGTGAACCATTCATATGAAAATCTGACTGACCCACATGAAATGACAGGGTATCGAGTTTCACAAAACCATTTTTCATGTTGGCGTGCATGTCGAGATGCTCAATGATATATGGATAAGACGGGATCCTGAAACTCAGATTTTTTACAGTCAGTTCACTTTGTATTCCGCCGGTTAGTTTGTCAATGGTTTGTTCCGGCAGACTAATATCAACGAGTTCCCTGAAATCCATTTTCAGACTGATATGACCTGTTATACGCTGCAAATCTTTTATACCCAGGAAGCCGCCAATAAATTCAAGTTCCAGTTCTGAATTGACCCGCATGGATATTTTTGGATTTGTAAAATCGCGGAGTACCAGGTTTCCTCTGAAAATTCCCTTATCGGGTCTCGCATTGAAATCCAGAATACGCAGTTCGGATGTTTGCAAAGATTGTCCGGCACCGTTTGTATAAAATCCTTTAAAGGCCAGGGAATCGAGTTTTCTTTTGGAATCCGTATTATGCAACCAGCCATTTTTACAGGCGAATGAAAGATCGATGCGCGGTATCTTTCCGCCTTTCAGTTTTCCTTTTACGGTTCCCTTAAAATCGAGATGTCCGTCGTATTTAAAATGTTTCAGTTCCTTTGACAGATGGTCAGGAGCAAAAGCAAACAATTGTCTGAAATCTGTTTTTTCTCCTGCGAATTTCAGATTTACCAGGTTATCATGCAGCAGATCCGCCGTTCCGGTAATATTGAACATCGCATCTTCCAGTTTTAATTTTCCCTGTTGCAATGCAAGTATCCCGGATGATTTATTATAAGACAATTTGATTTCCGTCTCCACATGTTTATGTCGTAACAGAGAACTGTCACCGGGCCAGATATAATCAACCAGCATGGCACCCTGCAGATCGACACCCATCTGAAGACTGT
>DASXKM010000018.1:0-8299 GCA_036496825.1 Puia sp.
ACTGTCTGTTTCCAGGCACTGAAAAGTGCACATGCGAATCCGGTCATCAGTTTGAGATCGGAATAAGTGTGCAAGACTGGAAGTCTGGAAGTCTGGAAGTAAATGATCACTAAAACTTGAATCACTGAAGGTTTAGACTCAAGGCTCCTAAACGAAAATAAAAATATTATGATACAGAATTATTTCAAGATTGCCTGGAGGAACCTGATCAAAAACAAGGCGCATTCTGCTATCAACATCGTGGGGCTATCTGTCGGAATGGCCGTAGCAATGATAATCGGACTATGGATATGGGATGAATTATCTTATGATAAGGACAATCCGAATTATGAAAAGATCGCGCAGGTGATGCAGAATAATACGATCAATGGTGAAATCGGGACCTGGACGTCCATGCCAATGCCAATGGGAGAAGAGCTGCGTAAATCCTACGGCAGTGATTTCAAATATGTACTCATGTCCTCCTGGACGGAAACGCATTTCCTTTCCGTGGGTGACAAAAAAATAACAAAGGATGGGAATTTTTTCGAACCACAGGCTCCGGATATGCTGAACCTGAAAATGCTCAAAGGAACCCGGGACGGACTGAAAGAGACTTTTTCCATGCTGATCTCTTCCTCCATGGCAAAGGCGCTTTTCGGAGATGCAGATCCGATGGGCAAAATCATCCGTATGGATGACAAACTCAATGCTACAGTGACCGGCGTATATGCTGACCTGCCCCGGAATTCCCGCTTTGCCAGTATGTCTTTTATATCGCCCTGGAATTTGAAATTGTATAAGGATACCTGGATGACCAAAATGAACAATCCCTGGGGCAACAATTCATTCCAGCTATTTGTGCAAATCGCTGATCATGCGAATATGGAGACCGTTTCAAAAAAAATTAAAGATGCCAAGCTCCGCAACGTCGATAAAGAAGACAAAAGATATAACCCGCAATTATTTCTTCATCCGATGAAAAACTGGCACCTGCGCGGCGAATTTAAGAACGGCAAAAATGTTGGCGGAGCAATACAATATGTATGGCTGTTTGGCATCATCGGCAGTTTTGTTTTGATGCTGGCCTGTATCAATTTCATGAACCTGAGTACGGCACGTTCACAAAAAAGAGCGCGTGAAGTGGGCATCAGAAAAGCCGTGGGTTCTTTGCGCCAGCAACTGGTCGGCCAGTTCTATATGGAATCCATACTCGTTGCATTCATCGCATTCATTCTTGCATTGCTGTTGGTTCAACTCATGCTGCCTTTGTTCAATGGCGTGGCGGATAAGGAAATGAAAATTCTCTGGACCAATCCATTGTTCTGGATTTATTGTCTGGCATTCACGGCGATCACCGGATTGATTGCCGGCAGTTATCCCGCGCTTTATCTCTCTTCATTCCAACCCGTAAAAGTATTAAAAGGAACATTCCAGGCGGGACGGTTTGCGGCTATTCCCAGGAAAGTGCTGGTGGTATTGCAATTCACCGTTTCGGTCGTCCTGATCATTGGAACCGTTGTCGTTTTCCGGCAGGTGCAATTCGCAAAAAACAGACCCATCGGTTATGACCGGAACGGACTCATCATGGCTCCCCTGCTGACTCCCGAAATACATAATCATTTTGAAGCTATCCGCAACGATCTGATCAATGCAGGCGCCATTACAGAGATGACGGAATCGGGCGGCCCGACGACCGCTGTATGGTCCACCAACGGCGGTTTCATGTGGAAGGGCAAGGATCCGAATCTCGGTGTTGATTTTCCAAATAACGGTGTTACGTATGGGTACGGCAAGACGGTAGGCTGGCAGTTTGTGGACGGTCGCGACTTCTCAAAATCTTTTTCAACTGACACGGCTGCGTTTATTATGAATGAAGCTGCTGCGAAATATATCGGTTTAAAAAATATTGTCGGCGAAACCATTACCTGGGACGATCATCCTTTTAAGATAATCGGTGTAATCAAAAACATGATCATCGAAGATCCGTACCAGCAGATAAGACCACAATTATTTCATATTGATCCGAATCCGGATTCCTATGTGATCATCCGGATCAATCCGAAATCAGTCGCTTCCGCTTCGATGGAAAAAATCAAAAAAACGTTTGCGTCTTATAGTCCTGCAGAGCCCTTTAATTTTCAATGGGTGGATCAGGAATATGCGAAGAAATTCGGTGACGAAGAACGGATCGGTAAACTGGCCGGATTCTTCGCAGGACTGGCCATCTTCATTAGTTGCCTGGGACTCTTTGGTATGGCATCATTTATGGCTGAACAAAGAATAAAAGAAATTGGTGTGCGCAAGGTATTAGGTGCTTCCGTCGTGAACTTATGGGGATTGCTCTCGAAGGATTTCGTCGGCCTGGTAGTCATTTCATTGATCTTTGCTATACCCCTTTCAATTTATTTAATGGGTAACTGGCTGGGAAAATATTCTTACCGTTCCGATCTGTCATGGTGGATCTTTGGTACAGCCTGCGCAGGCGCGCTGCTGATCACTTTGCTGACGGTGAGTTACCAGGCAATCAAGGCCGCGATGGCAAATCCGGTGAAGAGTCTGAAGACTGAATAACAAGACTGGAAGACTAAAAGACTGGAAGCAACTGATCGCTGGAAAACAAAAATTATTAAAAAAACTAATAACAAAGCCTTGCCTTAAGCATAAAGCACCGAGTCTCCTGCTTCAGGCCTACTGCCTCAAGCAAAACGCAAAACAAAAAAAATGATCAAGAACTATTTAATGGTCGCCTGGAGAAATCTTTTAAAGAATAAGATTTATTCCTTCCTGAATATTACCGGACTGGCAGTCGGACTGGCCAGCTTTCTCCTGATTGCCCTGTACATGATGGACGAAGTAAGCTATGACCGCTATAACATAAACGCAGACAGGATCTACCGGATCAATTCGGATATCAAGCTGGGTGGGGGCGAACTTCATATGCCGGTCACTTCAGATATGATGGGTCAGCTTCTCATAAAAGATAATCCCTCCATTGAACAGTATACACGCATCTACAATTCAAGCGGAAGTAAGATGATCAAAAAAGACAAGGTTTTTATTATCGAAAACCGGGTGGCTCATGTAGATTCCACTTTCTTTGACGTCTTCACCCTGCCCGCCATTGCCGGTGATACACATACGGCATTAAACGAACCCAATACGGTTGTGATCACGGAATCCACGGCTAAAAAATATTTCGGGAGCACCGATGTGCTTGGTAAAAGCATCGAAACAAATGACGATAAGAATCCCGTATATAAAATAACCGCGGTGATAAAGGATATCCCTGCCAATTCACATTTCAATTTCGATTTCATGTTCTCCATGAAGAACGCGGGTTATAAATGGGGACAGCTGACCAGTCATAATTTTCATACATATCTTTTATTAAAGAAGGGAGCGGACCCCAAACAACTAGAGAAAAATTTCGTCCAGTATATAGATAAATATGTGCTGCCTTCCGTACGGCAATTTATCAAGATCAACAGCATGGATGAATTCAGAAAAGCGGGCAACAGACTTGACTATACGCTGATTCCCTTAACCAGGATCCATTTGTATTCAGACCGTTCTTTTGAACTCAGCCCCAGCGGAAATATCCAGTACGTATATATTTTTGGAGCAGTCGCGCTTTTTATTCTGTTGATTGCCTGTATTAATTTTATGAACCTCACTACCGCCCGCTCGGCTGGCCGTGCCAAGGAAGTCGGCATACGCAAGGTGTTGGGAACAGAACGCAGGTTCCTCATATTTCAGTTTCTTACAGAATCCACCCTTATGGTGGTTTTCTCACTGGTACTCGCCATTATCATAGCGTATCTGGTGCTTCCTCTGTTCAATGATGTGGCCAATAAAAAAATGGTGCTGGGCAGTTTGTTTTCACCTTACATTCTTCCACTACTCGTCGCCCTGCCTCTGGTAGTGGGTTTACTGGCGGGCAGCTACCCTGCCTTTTTCCTGTCCGCATTCAGACCGATTGAAGTTTTGAAAGGAAAATTAAAACTGGGAGCAAGCAGTGGCGGACTGAGAAGTGTGCTGGTCGTATTTCAGTTTGTAACTTCCATTGTGCTGATCGTCGGAACATTCGTTATTTACAAACAATTAAATTATATCCAGACAAAGGATCTGGGTTATAATAAGGACCAGGTATTGACCATCGAAAATACATACACCCTGGGTGACCAGGCAAAGGCTTTTAAAAACAGCGTATTGCAAATGACGGGTGTACAGTCCGGAACACTCAGCAGCTTTTTACCGGTTTCCAATTCCTCCCGGAATGACAATACCTATTTTAAGGAATCCACGCTGGATTTAAATGGCAGCATCGACATGCAGTCCTGGCGGATTGATTATGATTATTTTAAAACACTGGGCTTACAATTGATAAAAGGGCGGAGTTTTTCTCCTGAATATGGCGGTGATTCCACTGCCATCATCATCAACGAAACAACAGCGCAGTTTTTAGGATATCCCGATCCCATCGGTAAAAAAATATATACCAGTGATGATCCCGGCAAACTCAAAACTTTCAACATCATCGGTGTCGTAAAAAATTTCAATTTCGAATCTCTGAAACAGGGTATCGGTCCCCTGGCTTTCTTCCTCGGAAACAGGCCGGGCATGGCATCTTTTAAAATAAATACGACGAATGTTACCGGTCTCGTAAGTAAAATTGAAACGCTTTGGAAACAGATGAGTCCGGGCATGCCTTTCAACTATAGTTTTCTTGACGAATCCTTCAATGCCATGTATGCGTCGGAACATCGCGTTGGAAAAATCGCTATCATTTTTTCGACACTCGCGATCCTGATTGCCTGCCTGGGACTTTTCGGTCTGGCCACATTTATCGCTGAACAACGTACAAAGGAAATCGGCATCCGAAAAGTTCTTGGCGCCAGTGTGCAGGGTATTGTACGTTTGCTTTCTAAAGACTTTTTAAAACTCGTTGCCATTGCATTTATTATCGCTGCTCCCCTTTCGGTATGGATCATGAACCGCTGGCTGAATGATTTCACTTATAGAATTCCACTGGAGTGGTGGATCGTGGGCAGTGCCGGTGTACTTGCTCTGTTGATCGCTCTGGCTACGGTCAGCTTTCAGGCTATCAAGGCGGCGATTGCGAACCCGGCCAAGAGTCTTCACTCGGAATAATCAAGAGCCTTCAGTCGGAAAAATTATGACCGGACGGATTCATTGATCACTATGGGAATACCGTCATGAATATGTAAGTGGCAAAAATCATCAGCAGTACCACGCCCTGTAAAATAATCGTTCTGCCAACGCTGAAAGAGAGAATAATAACCAGCAATGCCAGTATAAAAATAACAGTGGACTTTGAATCCAATCCTAATTCGAGTGGAATATGGTATACGATGGAAAAGATGGCCACTGTCGGGATTGTCAGACAAATGCTGGCCAGCGCAGATCCAAGCGACAGATTCAAACTCGTTTGTAACTGGCCGCGATTGGCCGCTTTATAAGCTGATATGCCTTCCGGTAATAATATGATGGATGCGATAATAATTCCTGCTAGAGAGTGAGGAGCATGTAATCCGTCAATGAGATCGTCGAGATCCGGCGAAAGTGATTCTGCCAGCATGATCACTGCTCCGAGGCAAACAATCAATAAGCCAAGACAAAATAATGAAGTATTATTCGCCGGTCGATCATGTTGGGAATTTTGTTTGCGTTCTTCCTTACTAAGAAATAATTCTCTGTGTTTAAAATTTTGAACGAAAATAAAACTGGCATAGAGAATCAGAGATACGACAGATACAAAAATCAGTTGTCTTTCTGAATAATATGGTCCGCTTACG
The DNA here is from genome assembly GCA_036496825.1 of Puia sp. Taxonomy (GTDB): domain Bacteria; phylum Bacteroidota; class Bacteroidia; order Chitinophagales; family Chitinophagaceae; genus Puia. The sequence continues at coordinate 5,799 of DASXKM010000018.1, forward strand.
GTTTTGGTGTAGTTGGGTAAGATCAATGTGAGTACTGAAATTGCCAGCAATACAGTGATGATGGAATTTATTCCCTGCAAATCAAAACTCTGCTCCCTGAATTTCATAGCTCCTGTAAGCAGGCTGATGCCGATCATTCCGGTGAGTATAATCATAATGGCCGCAAAGACGGTATCCCTCGCCAGCGTAGATCCATCCTGTCCGCTGGCCAGCATCAGGGATATGACAAGTGAAACTTCAATGATTGTCACGGCCAATGCCAATACCAGCGCACCGAAAGGCTGTCCAACCCGGTGTGCAATGACCTCCGCATGATGAACTGCTTCCAACGTGCATGCAATCAGTGCAGGAAAAGCAAGTAAAATAAGAAGCGGCGAGTGCGATAAATGTCTCAAATAGAAAATTAACCAGGCTACAACAGGAATCAAAATGCTTTTAACGGAAATAGACGTTGAACTTGCGGACATTTTTTTGGTTTCTTTTATTTTAAAATTAACAGAATCCTGCATTCGATTTATGAATACTGGCTCGACCAGCATCCACGGAAAGAAATCTTCATTTAATTAAAGTAGGGGAACGGATTATCTCACAAAAGCCTGTTTTTAAAATTTAATATCCGAATCTTCCATTTTATAAAAAAGGCGGGACCAATTTTTGATAGTAATATACCGTTTCCTTACCGGGCGCTGGAATCCCGTATGTGCTGTTTTTTTACCGACATGTTTATTGCATTGAAAACCAGTCTTTAAAGAAAAGAACCCATGCTAATCGCCAGTCTATTCTGTGATAATTATACCCAGACCATTTCCCTATGATAGACACGCAGCAGTTTGCGACCGATCATGAATCAAAACTGGATTCCTCTACCCGGAAAAGGCTGGAGTTTACAGATTTACCCGAATATTCACGCTTTCTACTGGAAAATAAGATAGATGAACTCGCCATTCTGCAAGTCAATTTATTCAGAGAAATCAAACCACCCCTTTTCAGGTATTTTGAAGACAGGTCTGAAGAGGAATTGATTTCGCTGGGCAGGGAGGGACTGCACAAATTGCTCCTGGCATTAACAGATCAAAAGCAGGTAGAGCACATCGAAAATTCTCTCAGAAACTGGCTGAATAACCAATTGCCGCAGATATCCAGGAACCAGATTGAGGCTGAGGACATCACCATGATCAGCATGATCCGGAGAATGATTTTCAGAAAATTTGTCGCTGAATATACAACCGATTTCCAAACGGCCCTCCAGATAATGAATGAAATCGACGAGTTCACAACGATTTCTGAGACCATCTCATTAAAATTATTATTAAAACTCCAGCAGGACCTGTATGAACAAAATCAAAAACTCGCTAAAATCGGGAACTGGGTATGGGACCTTAAAAAAAACATATATTCCTGGTCCAGGGAGCTGTACCGGATTTATGAAATAGAAAATGGTGACATCAATCAGACAGATCTGGCGTCCTATAATCATCCGGATGACGACCTTTTTGTAAGAAGCCAGATGGATATATCGAGGAAAAATAAAACGCCTCACGATTTCTTTTACCGCATCATTCTTCCCGATGGCAGGGAAAAAACCCTTCATGCTATGGGAGAAGTGGTGGTTGATTCAAATGGCGAAGCCGAAATGATGTTTGGAACGCTGCAGGATTTTACCGGTCAGAAGAGGATTCAGAAGGAACTCGAGGATAACCGGTTTTTTATACAAAAAATCGCAGATCTTACGCCTTCCCAAATTGCCGTTTACAATATCCAGACGGGCAAATATCTTTTTATGAACCGGGCCATCGAGTCGTTGCTCGGATATAAAATGGAAGCCATATTGGAAGATGGTATGAATTTTTTTGCAGGCATTATTCATCCGGACGATCTGACCCGTATTCAGGCAGAGAACAGTCAGGCTGTGGAGAATGCTAACAAAAACGGTGCTCTGAAAAATGAACAGGTCGTTGAATTCAGCTATCGCCTGCTTCACGCGAATGGCAATTACCGGTGGTTCAATACCCACGGAACTGTATTTGAAAGAAATAAAGCCGGCCTCGTAGAAAAAATCATTTACGTGTCGATGGATGTAACGGACCAGCTGAAAGCAGATTTAATGCTGAAGGAAAGAGATCTCGAAATCCGTGAACAGGAAGAGCGTTATTTCCGCATGATCAACGAAATAGAAGATTACGCGATTTTACGCCTTAGTCCCGAAGGAATCATTGAAAACTGGAATACGGGCGCCGAAAAAATAAAGGGCTATAAGGCAAGCGAAATCATCGGAAAACATTTCCGCATTTTTTATTCGGCTGATGATCAGAAATCCCATCTTCCTGAAACATTAATAAAAAAAGCATCTGAAGAAGGGAAAGCAGTACATGAAGGCTGGAGACTTCGCAAGGACAAATCCAGGTTCTGGGGAAGTATCCTGATTACAGCCCTACATGATACGGCCGGTCATGTGGTGGGTTTTTCAAAAGTAACGCGGGACCTGACACAGATGAAAATGG
>DASXKM010000019.1:0-10792 GCA_036496825.1 Puia sp.
TATTGTTTTTAAGGCCAACGGAACCTTTCATGCCTTTATCCCGAATGAGAAAATCACAAGGACATTTGAAATGGAGAACGCGCCGTTTGACGTGCAGCTCGAATTCCTGGAGTTTGAAAAACTGACCGGCGATACCAGCAGACTCACTATGCATGTAGTATACAAATCCGGAGAGCTCAGGGACCAGGTGCTGAAGCTGCCTTTTAAAGAAGGTATCAACATGGCTCATAACAGACTGCAGGAAGTTGCAGGCAAATTGAAATAAAATGCCTGGCGGGAAATATGAATCAGGTATTCAGATAAAGCATATGCAATGAAAAATAAATTATCAAAGGAACAACGGGAGGAACTGATTAAAAAATTGAAAGCATCTTTCGAAAAACACATGAACCGTCATAAGGGTCTTGAGTGGTCAAAGGTTCTGGTAAAGCTGGAAGCAGATACAGAAAAATGCTGGTCGCTTTTTGAAATGGAAAGAACAGGCGGTGAACCGGATGTCGTTGGCGTTGATAAAAAAACAGGCGAATACATTTATTATGATTGCTCGGCGGAGAGTCCGGTCGGCCGCAGAAGTCTTTGCTATGACCGTCAGGCATGGGAGGCAAGGAAAGAAAACAAACCGGCAAATAACGCAACCGACATGGCGGCTGCCATGGGTGTTGAACTTTTAACCGAAGATCAATACCGCGAATTGCAGCAACTGGGGAAATTCGACACGAAAACATCAAGCTGGGTGAAAACGCCTTTAAATATCAGAAAACTCGGCGGTGCCATATTTTGCGACCGTCGCTACGACAACGTCTTTCTTTATCATAACGGCGCAGATTCCTACTATGCCGCCCGGGGTTTCCGCGGTTCGCTCAGGGTTTGAACCCGCTAAGGAATATCAAAAAAACATGGGAGTTGCTCAAATGACCCAGGCGAACGTTCGGTATGCATCTTGATCATAAACGAGCGCTGTATCGGACGATAACCATCATCTGCAACACTGCCAACGCATATTTTCAGCCGTAAATTCCAAATTCTGGAATAAAAATGTAAGAAAACGGCGATTCCCGCGTTTAATACCCGTCTTCCCTACCCCTAATCCCTTATCTCTAAATAAACTAGTAGATGCGCGTCTATTTACTGTCCTTCTTTTTGATAATCACAGGTACTACCGCTTTTGCACAGAAATGTTATCAGAACTCCCGTTTATATCTTTTCAACAAACACGATGAGCCCCGTTTGTTTACAGATCCGCTCGGCCGCCATCCACAGTTTCCCTTTTTACAAAGAGTGAACGGGATCACAACGGCGGAACTTTTTATAAAATCCATCAATGATCCCCATCAACAGGGAAAATATACCCGCACTTTCCCGGCCTTTGATTTATTACTGCGCAACTCCGGATTCGTACACGGATACAAGGACCTGAATAAAAAAAATGTAAGAAAGGTTTATATCACGCCCGGTACCATCGGCAATCTTGGTTTCTTTAACCAGCAGACGAACGTGATAAATTATCTCTATGTGAAATTGAATCCTGCCGGCGAAGCACCAGAGGGAATAGAAGCATGGAAGCTGATCAATAAAAACGGATGCTTTCTTTATATCCTCTTCACCTGCGGAAATGCTTTTTATCCAAACGGCGACGCCGTGATCGTGAAGGGCGGAGCACCCGTCGTGATCCCCGTCGGCGGCGCGAAGGGTGCGAATGGTGTATGCAAAACCATTACGGTGAACTCATCGACCACCGATGTCCCACAGCAAAAAGATTCAATTGAAAGAAAAGCACAACTCAGACTCAATTTTTACCTCGCGCATGTTCTTCCTGCCACCAGAAAAGGATATAAGTATGATACGATCGTCGAACTGGTCCGTCACAAAGACACAACTGTTCATTTCAAAGACCGGCTCGTGGTTCCAGCGAAAATGGATTCAGCCAGCCGCATAAAATATTATACCGTTTGTCGTGACACCACTATACAAATGCATTTCCCACTCACGGGCGATCCGGCGAAACAAACGGATTCGACACAACCCATCCGTTATGTGGTTGCCGATACGGTGTACGACAAACAGGCGCCGCCAAAAGAAGAACCGGAATGTGAACTCAACTGGGCGGTTTCCGTGGAAATTGGAAATTCATGGAACAGCATCCCACGTCTGGATGATCCGATACAACATACGCAAACAAACGGCGGACAATTTACCGGAGCGGTCGAAATTTCAAAATTCATGGCGCCCTGGTTCCAATTGGGTCTCCGGGTTTCTTATATCACGCTCTCTTATCAGGATGATATTAATTATCCGGGATATACACCGGGTATATATAACACGGTCTGGCTCGCCAAACCCATCGTTCCCATTCAGCTCTTTGGAAAATTCAACTTTGGTAAACCCATTGGTTTTGAAGAAAACATTTCGCTGGCCATTGGATATTCTGTGCCCGTCAATGGAAAAATAGTCAGTAACGGCAATTCACTAAATACGAATCCCAATCTGAAAGGAGATTTTACGGCCAGTCTGAAATTCGGAATTGCTTATTATTTCTCCTGCCATGTCGGCGTCGGCGCCAGCTTCACCGGGGAATATTTCAATAATAAAAGCGATCTGATCGCATATAGTCTGTATGCGCTTCCCGTACAACTGGGATTGCACTTCAGGTTCTAAAGAAATATTTCCGCAGCCAGCCAAAATTGACAATTAACACTTGACAATTAACAATTATTTCTACCTGCGTGAATACGGGACCCTGGCCTCTGTTCCTAAATTTATAATGTCTGTATTAAACACCTGCATTCCACTCAACATGAAAAATGCTTTTCAAATTCTCGCCATTTTCTTTCTGATCACCAGCTGTTCTTCAAAAGAGCAAAAGTTAATTCCGGTGAAGAATGGTGATGTAAATATTGCCTATCATATTTCCGGGAAAGGTGATACGGCGATTGTATTTGTACACGGCTGGTCGATTAATAAAGAATACTGGCTGGAGGAAGAACCCACGCTGGCTAAAAGATTTACTGTTGTTGCACTGGATCTGGCGGGACATGGACAAAGCGGACATAACCGGACGCAGTGGACAATCGAAAATTATGCAAAGGATGTAATAGCAGTCATCCACCAGCTAAGTCTGAAAAAGGTGATAGTGGTTGGTCATTCCATGGCCGGTGAAATATGTTTACTGGTCGCAACGGCATTGCCTGATAAGGTGATCGGTCTGATCGGGATCGATAATCTGAAAGGATTTGTTCAGCGTTATACTCCAAAAGAAGAAGTCCAGTCAAAAGAATTTTTACAAGAGCTGCGAACGAACTACGATTCTTTATCTGCCGTTTTTGTCAGGCAGGGATTGTTCCCGCAAAATAATCCGGATACGGTTTCGATGAACCGCGTGATCCGAGATGCAAGACATATGGATCCTGACATTTCGGTCGGCAGCCTTGAATCTCTTATGTATGCCAGTCTGCAGGATTCGGCCCTGATTGGCCAATTGAACTTTCCAGTTCACCTGATTGCCTGCGATCCTGCACCCGACGACAGCGCGCTAAGAGCAATCTGCAAATCGGGCTATTCCGTCCGCATGATTCATGGAACAGGACATTATCCGATGATTGAAAAGCCCGTGGAATTCACCCATCTTCTCGAAGCAACCATAGACGATATTGCAAAACGAAAGAATTGACAATTGACAACTATATCGCGCTGATTTATTCAGATATGGAGATGTCTTTTACCAGACTTTTCTGAATTCGGAAATTCTTCACTACGAACATTGTTTCTATTAGAGTTGTGGTCTTTAGAAACTTTTTTAATAGCACCAATAGCCCCGAATACGACCAGGAAAACGATGGCTATAAATACAATGGTGGTTACGAAAGTCATGGAATTTTTTGTATTTCCTCTATGTAAGTTAAAACAATTTTGGTTGCGAAACAAAATACAAGACTGCCAACAATCATTAACGTCTGAGCAATAGGAACGGCTATCAGGGACGCGGCATTAATCATAAAAGCAGATCTGTTAGAAATCAATTCTCTGGCCAAAAAAATATCTATGCCAATAGACGCCATTAAAGCGCAACCCAGAAATACTAAAAAACCATCGCCAATTACTTCCTTCACTTTATCCCATGAAGCAATCAGAAAAATACCTGATAATGGTATGCAGCAATAGGTAATATTTCCTAAAAACCAATAAACAGTCTTATCGATGGATTTTTTTAATGCAATCAGGTAAGGATTCGCCATTGCAACGCAAAATAATGAAATGGTCAAATCAACCGTATACCACTAAATGTTGCGTATCTTCTACTAACAACTGACAACTAACAACTGACAACTATAAATTGCGCGCCTTTAGCTCACTAACCGCATGATTTGCTGCGCGCGCCGCAAACGCCATATACAAAATGGACGGACTCTGGGTTCCTGTACTCGTCATACAGGCGCCATCGGTGACGAAAACATTTTTACAATGATGCAGCTGGTTCCATTCATTCAGCAGAGAATCCTTCGGATCCTTTCCCATCCGGCATCCGCCCATCTCATGGATATCCAGACCGGGCGCCTGTTTTGTATCGTGCGAACGAACATTTTTACAACCCGCTTTCTCCAGCATCTCGGAACTCTGCTGCCTGAAATCAATCACCATTTTATCAGCATTGTCATCATAATCGATCGACGTAACGAGTTGCGATATGCCCCAGGGATCTTTCAGATCCTTACTCAGACTGAGATGATTTGATTCGCGTGGTATGGTTTCTCCCTGCATATACATACCCGCCACCCAGGGACCGGGTTCTGTGAGATCATTTTTGAATGATGAACCGATGCCCTCCGGCATGCCGCTGAATGCCGCGGCAGTCCGGCGCGACCATACAAAAGTTATAAAGCCGCCGAGATAATCCGTATCTCTTTTATGCAGATTCCTGTAATTGGCGATGATCGGATTGGTCGGATTGCGACCGAAAGAATATTTGTCTTCAAAGCCGGGATATTCTCCACCTGCACTCGCGCGATAATTATGAAAGGCCATAAATTTTCCGAGCAGGCCATTATCATTTCCCAGTCCATTCGGAAATCTCGAAGAAGTTGAATTGAGAAGAATCAGATTTGAATTCAGACAGGCCGCATTCAGGAAAATAACTTTCGCAAAAAAATCCGTGGACTGTTTTGTGTTCGCATCGATCACACGAACACCCGTGGCCTTCCCCTTTATTTCATCATATATAATCGAATGCACAACGGAAAAAGGATTGATCGTCAGGTTGCCCGTCTTATGTGCCCATGGCAACGTAGATGACACCGAACTGAAATATCCTCCGAAAGGACATCCGCGCGTACAGAGATCACGTGCCTGACACTGACCACGACCCTGATCAAGATGAATCTGATTTGGTTTTGTAAGATGCGCCCAACGGCTGTGCACCATGAAACGGTCCGGATAATTTGCTTTTATCTTCTGCTGAATTTCCGTCTCCACACAACTCATTTCAAAGGGAGGAAGATAATCTCCATCAGGCATGGCCTCGAGACCGTCTTTACTTCCGCAGATTCCTGCAAAGCGTTCCACATGTCCGTACCAGGGTGCGATATCTTTATAACGAATCGGCCAGTCGATCGCATAACCGTATCTCGCAGGTGATGTAAATTCAAAATCGCTCCAACGCTGACAGGCGCGGCCCCAGGTGATTGATTTTCCCCCGACCTGGTATCCGCGGATCCAGTCAAAGGGTTTTTCCTGCACATAGGGATGCTCCGCATCCTTTACAAAAAACTGCCGCGTGTCTTCGGTGAACGCATAACACTTGCTGATCACCGGATTCTCTTTTAATATTTCATCCGTGTTTGAACCCCGGTGTTTCATATCCCATGGGTTCATCATGGCGGTTGGATAATCCTTGATGTGTTCAATGCTTCTTCCTCTCTCGAGTACAAGCGTCTTCAGTCCCAGCTCACACAATTCCTTCGCGGCCCATCCGCCGCTGATCCCCGAGCCGATGACAATGGCGTCGTATTCATTTTTTCCAGGCATCGTTACTTATTTACCACACTAATCTAGGAAAAACGCTGGTTAATTGTCAATTATTAAGGATTAATTATTAACGTTAATAATTAATAACTAACAACTAAAGAACAAATCCACTGTCAATAATAAAACTATCTACCTTTAACATCTGATCCTGGCGGATACATTTCAGATTCCGCCAAAAACGCCAACAACAACATTCCATGTCGTTTGAGAACGACGCCGGTTCTCAATTAAAATTTTTGTAATGAGTACCACAACAGTTGCACCGAAAGATATTAACGGAAAGGATTTCCTGGCCGACGATCATCTATCCCCCCGCGTAAAAGAATTTCTAAAAATAATAAATGCCGCGGGAGGCAGACCTGTCGAAAGCCTTCCGCTGCTGGCTGCACGCCAGGTGTTGATCGACGCTCAAAAAACATTCAATGCTGATTATTCGGGAATTGAAGAATCTGAAAAAGAAATTGAATCAGAGGGCTTCAGAATAAAACTCAACCTGGTCCGCCCGGAGAACATCAAAAGCGATTTACCGGTTTTTATTTTTGTGCATGGAGGTGGTTGGGTACTGGGCGACTATCCGACGCACCGGCGACTGGTCAGGGATCTGGTCGTGAGTTCGGGGTTTGCATCTGTCTTCGTAAATTTTACCCGTTCGCCGGAAGCAAAGTATCCGCAGGCCATAAAGGAAATATATGCCGCTACCAAATGGGTGGCCGAACACGGAAAAGAAATCGGTGTCGATGGTTCAAAACTCGCGATTGTCGGAAACAGTGCCGGAGGCAATATGAGTGCCGCCACCGCCATCATGGCCAGGGAGAAAAAAAACCCGGACATCAAACTTCAGATCCTGATGTGGCCAGCGACCGATAACAGTTTTACACAGCATTCCTATGATCAGTATGGCGAGCAACATTTCCTCACCATCCCGCTGATGAAATGGTCCTGGGATCAGTACACAACGGATCCCACGGCACGCAAAGAAATATATGCTTCGCCGCTGAATGCAACCACGGCGCAATTAAAAGATTTGCCACCCACATTGATACAGGTGGCGGAGAACGATATTCTGCGTGATGAAGGGGAAGCCTATGGACGAAGATTATTGGAAGCCGGTGTGAAAGCAATAACCATCCGTTATAACGGAATGATCCATGACTGGGGTATGCTGAATGGATTGGCGAATGAACCAGCGACAAAATCTTTGATCCTGCACGCAGCGGCAGAATTGAAACACTATCTGAGATGAAGGATTAGTTATTAATTATTAGTTATTAACGTTAATAACTAATAACTAATAATTAATAACTAAAGAATGGCTCGCAGCGACGCCCGACCAGTGTGTATCACCTTACCCTCGCCCGGCTTTCTCCCCTCATAGGTGATATTGAGCTCGAGAAAGCTGCCGAGTTTTTTTGTAAGATCGAGACTCCAGATATAATTCTTTCCCGGCAAAAGACCATCGAGCATGATATAGCTCACCGTAGTATTGGCAACGCCCGTATAATGGAGATCATTCATCGTGAATTTTGCTTCGAGGGATGTATTTGAAACGAGATTATATTTTACGTCCGAGTTGATGGCGCTGGAATAAGAAGATTCGCCGCCGTAACCCGGATCATTTTTCTGCGGATTATAACTATACCCAACCGTGATGCGCATATTGGCGTGACGGGTATAACTCAGGTCCGGCGCAATGGAATATTCCTTGATATTGTAGTTGGTATTATCAAAACTTTTGTTGGTGGAGAGCAAAGAATTATTACCCTGTTTTAAAATCGCATTCAGTAAAAAAGAACGGCTGATATTCCATCTCGTCCGGAAATTCCATTCGTCGAGCGTCTGCGTCTGGTATCCATACGTGAGCAGTGCCTTGGAAACATTCCGGTTATTACTGATATCAAAACCCCATTTCGGATTCAGCTTATTAAAGGAGAAAGAATTTACAAATATGGAACTGCGGCTGATCAGGGACGTATCGTTCAGTGGCGACTTAAACGGATTGAGCTGTACAAAACCGCTGGCCACCACTTTCTGATTGAACTGCAGCGATGATTGCAGAAAAATATTTGACAGGAATTTTTTAAACCCAACCGCCCTGGGACCATACAGCATGTGGGGATTCAGCGCAAAACTATAGTTGAATGTATTGTAGTTGGCTTTTACAAAATCATTTGTTGGCGTGAATATCCGGATATAGGTCGCCTGATCCGCAAACTGGGCCACGACAAATTCATTCAGCTGCTGTATGCCGTCATTGTTCAGATCAATCCAGGTGTACTGACCGGTGCCCGCGGGAACGGCCACATAGGTATAATTTCTTTTCTGCTCCTGACCGGAACCCACTTCATAAAGAACATTTCCCACCAGCAGACTCTTCCATTCGTGCATCGAATATTCCACGCGACCCAGAAGACTCTTATCTGCCTGCTGTGTGCTCACCTTCTGATTCACCACCTGCAGACTCCGGAACGTGGCGTTCACCGTTACCTGTTCATTTTTATTTTTCGTTAGTTCAGTATATACGTTTACGTTCTGACTGCGATTGGCCAGCGCCAGATTTTTTCCATAGGGATACGCATCCTGTCGATAGAAATAACTCGCACCCCATTTGTTCGGAAGTTTCTCGGGCGATTTAAAATAGACCTGCAGGATGCTGAATGAATAACTGTCCGTGGAAACAGAATCTGTTGCGCGGCTCCTCTGTACATTCTGCTCCATCGAGAAATTGATACCCGTAATATAGTTGCCCCATTTTTTCAGCGTCCGGGAGATATCAGCGGTGGGCCGGAACAGATATCCGTTGTTGACCGATCCATGATCTACGGTATAGTATAGCTGGTCATTGAAATGCCATCCCTTTGTATTCAGCGTATGACCGATGATATTTCGTATGCCCGTAAAATCCTTGTCCCGGTTGTAGCCCGCCAGTTCATAATGAATTTCATTTTTCTTTTTATCAGAAAGCTGGAACGCCGCTTTATAAAAAGTTTCATTCGCTTTTGGTAATTGCAATGGCAGCCCCCAGTCACGGAGAAATTCAACCGGACGGATGGGTTCCAGCGGAGAAAAACGGATATCATTGTATTCATAATTCAGATAGGAACTGATCGTCCATCCGAGTATCGTTCGCTTGAGTGCATGCAGGTTTTTCAGCGTCAGCTTGATCGCATTCCCCGCATCATTTCCCTTGTCGATGGTGGACAGCGTATTCACATCAAAACGGCTTCTCGCCACATCCGCAGACACCGATGTTTCCTTTGAAACCGTATAGTCAATCCCCCCAGTAATCACCTGCTGCGTCTTTGGCGTGACAAGAAATTCCGCCGCCTCAAACTGACCCTGCCTGTCACCATTCGCCGGCGCGATCCACTGGTAAACATTTCCGTTCAGTCCCTGCGAATTCAGAACATAATTTCCAAGCCCCTGACCCACATTCGAAAACGAAAGATTATACAATTGATAGTTGCGGTCGGAAGAAATTACAAAAACGGAATCATGCGTGATGAGTCCGTTGGCCGCTTTGTAAGTAGTATCCACCTTCCGGTACAAAATATTAAAAAGACCCTGTCCCGTATCCAGTGGCGCCACCGGATAAAACGCATTCTGTATACTATCCCCCAGTTCATTCAGGAATTTTTTTCTTCCCGCATCCAGACTCTGTCCGATGGGCGAATTGCGCGCATCGCTATTGCTGAACACGCCAAACCGCAACCGGATTTTTTTACTGATCTGCGCCTGATCGGCGAGATAGAGGTTTACATTCAGGTATGACTGATTCGAATATTCAAACTCCACCTGTATGCGCGAATCCTTTGTGATCATGCGCTTAGGGGTGAACGTTAGTTCGGCGGTATTATAGTTGATCACATAATCCTGGTCCTCCCCGCGCTGTAGCAGGACGCCGTCCAGATAGACTTTTTCCGTTCCCGCCAGCACGATAAAATAGAGTTCGTTATTGGCGCCGATCAGCCGGTACGGACCCTGGTTGCCTTCTTCTCCCTGAAAAATATTCTTGTTGAATTTTCCCTTGGCCACCGCCCCGCTGAAGAGCACTTTATTATACGTGGTATTTGAAAATCTTGAAGTGGTTTCGAAAGTACCACCGCGCAGTCTTTTGTAAAAGGAAAGAAAATAATTATCCGTCTGCCGCAGATCGATATCACCCATGCGCAGTGACCAGTTTTTCTTTCTGAACTGGATATAGATCTGGTCAAAATCACTCAGCTGCGCCGTGGTACCGTCGGGTTGTATCGGGATATTATTATCGGTGATCGCCGCCGCGATTTCAATGGAGTCTGACAAATATCCACTGATCTGCAGGTTGAGATTGGAAGTCACTACCGCATCCTGTGCGTTCCCAAATGAAATCGCCCGCCCGAAAGATCCATTGTAAGTGATATTGCCAAAATTGAAAAAATTGTCGGCAGCATATTTCGAATCCTTATTATAAACGGAAGGCTGGATCATGAATTTGTCCATCACTTTACTATAGTCGAGCCGCTGCACAACGCCGTTGAGCTGATAGGGAAAAATCCGGTACTGGATCAAAACACTATCAAGATTTGGTTTGCGTGTCCAGGTGATGGTAGAATGAACGTAGTCGACAGTATAGCTATTCTCTGGTATGCCCGATACGATAAGTGTTCCCGGCACCAGGCTCAGCGAATCCAGTTTTTGTGCACCACCGTAAACCGGAATATATTTCCGGTGCAGGTTGGATGAAATTTTGGATGGAGAGGCTTGTTTGGTGACAGGCTGCTGGGCACTTATCTTATTC
>DASXKM010000020.1:0-2331 GCA_036496825.1 Puia sp.
GCCTGCATCTTCTTATGATTCTCTTAGGGATTAAATAAGATGAATGAATAAAAGTGAATGAAATCATTCCTCTGTAAGTCTCACTTTGATTTGCGTAAACGAATGGGGCGGAAACGTGCAGGTCAGTTTTTTATTTCCTGTTTCGATGTCTTTTACAACCGGAAGATACTGGCTTTGTTTTTCAATGGAGAATACCTCCTCCCGTGAATCGGAATTAATGATGCTGGCTTTAGCCTTCCCCGTAAAAACGCCTGAAGTATTGATTACATCCGCAGTGATTGAATTGTCCTTATGTCTGTTTACCACGTTGATGTATACTGACTGGCTTTCTTTTGAGTAAACGGTGGTTACGTCCAGATAAGGGATTCCTTTATATAATTCCGTATTAAATGTGTCGCACGCAACATGTGTATCGACCGTGTTGCCCAGGCAGTTATTTGAGAACAGTTTAAACGTATAAAACAAGGGTGATTTAAAAGTTCCTTTTTTTGGATCATTTGATAACCGGGATGTGAGCAGGGTGAAGTTTGCCATTTTTACTACATCCGCATGCCGGATAAAAGAATTCAGACACTGGGCAATGGGCAGCACATTACGGAAATTTCTTCCGAAAGCCCCCCATTCATCCACGGATATATAGATTGGATTTTTAAAGCCTTTCATGGCTTTTGCAATTTCAATCTGGTCAGCAGTCACTTTGATCTTCTCTTCAAAATCCATGGCGCTCTGACCCATATAGTCATAATAACCGGTTGCATTTCCCCAGTATCTGTGGATGGAAATAAAATGGATCATGTCTCCCAGACCGGTCAGAATTTTACGGTTCCATTCCAGCCACTGACCGGTACTCTCGTAATAGGAAGATCCGGAGGCAACAAACTCTATTGAATTGTCAACGGATCTCATTGCCTTTGCAGCCTCTCTGGCAATTTTCACATAATCATCAGCGTCCTTATGACCCAGTTCCCATGGCGAACCGTCCACTTCATTGCCCAGGTCCCAGATCTTAATATCATAGGGTTTTTCATGACCGTTTTTTATACGCAGATCGGAATAATAGGTTCCTTTTTTATACCTGCAATACTCTGCCCAGCTTACCGCATCCTGTATGCTGCCCAGACCGAGATTTACACAGAGAATGTTTTCACTGCCGATCGATTTATTTAATTCCACCCATTCGTCCGTGCCCACGTGATTATTTTCTATCCCTCCCCAGGCCAGGTTGATGCGGGCCGGACGCTGGTTTTTTGGACCGATACCGTCCTGCCAGTTATATCCCATCAGGAAATTTCCTCCTGGCCAGCGCATATTGGTAATCTTCAGTTCTCTCATGGCATCTATATAGTCTTTCCGGAAACCGTTTTCGTCTGCGAGCGAAGAAGTGGGATCATACAGCGTTCCATACAATGTGTTGAACTCTGTCGTGTCCGGCAAACCCACTCTGGCTCCGTTCAGATGAATGGGTTCCATGAATACGCCGTAAATTTTTGGATCGATCCGGGCGATGGTTCTTTCAATATCGATTTTGATAATAGCTGTTTTTGAAAAGCTGCTGTTCTGGGCATAAATGGAAAATGAAAAAAAAGACAGCAGAAGCGAAACCAAAATTTTCATACGTTCTGATTTTTTATGGTTATTAAGCGGCAATGCCCCGAAAGCCTTACACTTTATTCCGATTGTATAAAAAACTCTTTTTCCGGCACATGGTGTTTGCCCGGGCTCGAAACAAATGCTTCAGCGTTTCGTCCTTAATCTTTGAAATTGGAACGAAAAAGAAAAGTGTGAGTCTGAAAGGGATCAGCAGAATTTCCGGAATCCATGAGCGTCTGAATAAATGTCAAACGTACAATTAAAAGTAATAAGTTTTTAATAATTTCAACCAATTTATATATATATTTTACACTGGTCGGTTATATCCTTTTTCCCCGAACCATTCGTATGAAAAACAAATAACAGCTCTCTCTTTAGAAAAACTATCCAATAATCATGGCACCAAATTGCTCATTATTGATAAAAACAACAAACAAAAGCTTGAACTCCTCAAATCCAATTTCGCTGAATTAGCCGACTGGCATTTCAACGCTCAACAGGATTTTGTTTATTGTAAATTTTTAAGAGATAAATCGTGGCTGATCGTATTGAATAATGTAAAGGGTGATTCTGAAAACAAATTAAAGAACCTGGTAGTGAAAGAAACAACCTGAATCAAAACCCCACGATCAATTTCGCACAAACATTTCTTCCCATCCCGTAAATGCCGGAATATCCATTCGGAGAAGCTGTATAGTATTCAAAATATTTTAGTCTGCTTTGGTTCGACTGATAGACGGC
>DASXKM010000021.1:0-3133 GCA_036496825.1 Puia sp.
GGATTTTAATAAGTTGAGTGGCTTTTTCGGGACTATCAGTGATTCTGTTTTGGAACAGGCGACATCTGATCTCTTATAACGGATCAGCCTATGCGCATCTGTAGCTACAAATTGAACGGATCCGGGACTCATTTCCACCAAAACACCGGTCATAGCCGGCCGCAAATCGTCGTTGCTGACAGCAAAGAGTGACTTATTTATTGCCGTCGCCAGCACGCTGGCCGGAATTTCAAATGAAGTGGTCTGATCGGCTGAAGGATCCTTTGGAAAATTATCCGGATTCTCGCCCATCACCTTATATTTCCCGTTATCACTGGTAATCTCAACCGAAAATTGTTTATCGATGGTAAAGGCCAGGGGCTGGTCGGCAATGTTTTTCAGGGATTCCAGCAGTATTTTCGCCGGAATACAAACCTTGCCTGTGTCTTTTGCCTCTATGTCAAGGTGAACTTTCATCACCGTTTCGAGGTCAGTCGCAACAATGGTGAGTTTGTTTTTTTCTACTTCAAATAAAAAATCTTCCAGAATGGGCAGAACGGTGTTGGCGCTGATCACACCACTAATTTGTTGCAACTGTTTAAGCAAAGCCGATGACGAAACAATAAACTTCATGAATACTGACTTTGGAACGAAACTACTGATTTTTTTGTTAGAGCCGCAGGCGATTATCGCAGGGTGAATATCCTTATAATAACTTGTGTATTTTTCTATATTTGGAACATGCCAAACTCCGATTCTTCATATGCCCGTGGCCGGATATCACCTGAAAAAGCGCTCCAGAAATTAAAACATTTTTGCGGATACCAGGAGCGCAGCCATGCGGAAGTGAAGCAAAAACTGTATTCCCTGGGTTTGTGCGGAAAAGACGCGGAGGAACTGATATCACGGCTGATTGAGGAAGAGTACCTGAACGAAGAAAGATTTGCCATCGCCTATGCTTCCGGTAAATCCAGGAACAATGGCTGGGGAAGAATAAAAATCAAACACGCACTCGAGCAGAAAAGAGTAAGCAATGATTGTATTCTGAAGGCCCTCAGATCGCTGGACGAGTCGGAATACAAGGCGGGATTTAAACGGATTGCGGATAAAAAATGGTTCGCGCTCCAATCCGAAAAGAATATTTTTGCAAAGAAAAATAAATGGCTGCAATTCCTTTTACAAAGAGGATTTGAACAGTCCATCATCAAAACCTGGTCAGATCCGGAACAAGAGTAAAACGGATCGGATCCGAATAATCCATTTATATGGCCAATCTCCGGATTTCCCTGGTACAAACCGAACTTTTTTGGGAAGATAAAAAAGCCAATCTGGATATGCTGGAGAGAAAGATCGGGCAAATTCCGGACAGGCCCGAGTTGATTATTCTTCCCGAAATGTTCAGTACCGGATTCAGTATGAATAAAGAATCCCTGGCTGAGACCATGGACGATTTTACGGTGGATTGGTTGCGTAAAACAGCCATAAAAAAAGGAGCTGTCATTACAGGCAGCATGATGGCAAAGGATACTGCAGCGGGTGAGACAAAATTTTATAATCGTCTCATCTGGATGCTGCCAAACGGCGAATTTGCCTTTTACGACAAACGACATCTATTTGCTTACGGAACAGAAGACCAGCATTTCAGCGCGGGAAATAAACGCCTGATAACTTCTGTCAACGGCTGGAAAATCAACCTTCAGATATGTTACGATCTCCGGTTTCCTGTATGGTTAAGACAATCGCATAAAGAAAAATCAGCAATGAGCCCCGAATATGATCTGCTGATCGTCCCGGCAAACTGGCCAGTCACAAGAAGCCTGGCCTGGAAAACTCTTTTACAGGCCCGGGCGATCGAAAATCAATGTTATGTAATCGGCGTTAACCGGACCGGCCGGGATGGCAAAGGGCTGGAATATGGAGGCGAGTCCATGGTTATAGAACCTTCCGGGGAACCCGTCAAAATTCTGGGCGCAGCTGAAGAAACATTTTCGTATACTCTTAACCGTGAAAAACTCGAAGACCTGAGGATTAAATTACCTTTCTGGCGCGATGCGGATACTTACTTCATTCAACCCTAAATTATGAGACAGGCATTTCTGGCAGACGAGATAATGACAGGAAGCGAAACGCTGAAAGGACTGGCTTTGCTTGTAGAGAATAATTTAGTTTCAGGAATTCTGTCACCCGGGTCGCTGCCCACTGATGTGACCGTCGAAAAATTTCCTGAATGCATCATAACACCTGCTTTTATTGACTTGCAACTATATGGAGGAAACGGAAAATTGTTCTCCCATTCGCTGGATATCGAATCCCTGGATGCCACCCGCGATTATTGCCAATCCGGAGGCTGTTCCCATTTTATGATCACCATGGCCACCAACTCCATGGAAAATTTCCTGAAAGGAATAGATACAGCAGGTACATATCTGTCCTCCGGAAAAAAAGATTTACTTGGCCTTCACCTGGAGGGTCCCTGGATCAATCCTGCAAAAAAAGGGGCGCACATTGAGGCATTTATAAAAAAGCCTCCGAGGAAGGATGTTGAATTGCTGCTTGAAAGAGGAAAGGGCATCGTCAAAATGATCACACTGGCGCCTGAACAGTGCGATGATGAGATCATCAATCTGATTATGGATCATGGCATCATTGTTTCGGCAGGTCATAGCAACGCCTCCTACCAACAGGCCAGCCATGCGTTCGATATCGGTGTTCCCGCGGCTACACATTTGTTCAACGCCATGTCTCCATTGCAGGGCAGGGAACCCGGCATGGTCGGCGCCATTTATGATGACTCAAATGTAATGTCGAGTATTATTTGTGATGGCGTTCATGTTAACTATGCTTCTGTACGCATCAGTAAAAAAATAATGGGAGAGCGTTTGTTCTTTATCACAGACGCAGTGACCGCCATCGCCGATGGTTATTACAAACACGTCTATCAGGGTGACCGGTATACGTTGCCGGACGGTACGCTTTCGGGATCCTGTATGACAATGATTTCCACTTTAAAAAATTCAGTAGAAAAAGCAGAGATTTCACTGGAAGAATCAGTAAAAATGTGTTCGGCTTATCCTGCCGGCTTATTAAAAGATCCCTTCCTCGGAAAAATACAAAAGGGACAAACAGCCGATTTCAATATCATCAACAAAAAAAC
>DASXKM010000022.1:0-6940 GCA_036496825.1 Puia sp.
ACAGAATTATGGGGTCAACCGGCCAGGTGTCGTAATGGTAAGAACCGTTTTTTCTGCTGACGTGTATGTCAACAAGATGCAGCTTGATTCCCGCCATTTCAATCACCTGGTGGATTCAATTCAAAAAGCCGACAGCAGTGGCATCATTTATACTGCGGAACAGAAACTGGATATCGTACTGCGGGAAATCAACAGTCATCCCAGCCGTTTTTTTAAAGCATCTCTCGATTATATCAAGGAACCCGAGGAAATCACTTCCAGCGGCACGGGATTTCTGGTAACTGCAGACGGCTATGTGGCAACCAACTGTCATCTGATTGACAGGGACAATGCTTTTATCCGACGTCAATTTTTTCTTTCAGCCTTCCAGCAAATTACAGAGGCCAATATTTCAGCTCTTGAAAATGCCTGGGCCACCCGTTTTTCGGAACAGCAAAAATCAATATTGGAAAATACGTATGCATCCGTATATGCCCGTTTGTTTTCCATGGCACTTTATGACCTTAAAAAAGACATATACATTGAATACAGTGTGGATGCGGATAATGGCAACACCGGATCAATAAAAAAATCGGCTCATGTAATCATAAAAGGTCAACCCATGCCGGGTAAGGATATAGCTATTCTCAAAATGGATGGCGACTCAGTTTTGCCGACGTTAAAAATCGCGCAGGATGAATTACCGAAAGTTGGCGAACAGCTTTTTGTATATGGATTTCCGGGACCCGTTACAAATAATAACTATGTTGCTATTGAATCGGCTATTGAGCCCACATTGACAACGGGCATAGTAAGCGCATTGAAGAAATCCGTGGCCGGCTGGCCCCTGATTCAAATGGATGCGAATATCAACCGCGGAAGTAGTGGCGGGCCTGTTTGTAATGAAAAAGGTGAAGTGGTTGGTCTGACTACTTTCGGTAGTATAGAAAACAGTGGTGGTCTGGCTGCCGGTTTAAATTTTGCGATACCGGTTTCGATTTTAGAGGAATATCTCGATAGTGCAGGTGTGACAGCCCATACTAGCGAAACATCCAGTTTATTTAGTGATGCTGTTGTTTTTTATGACCGTGAATTTTATCGTGATGCCCTGAAAAAATTCAGGGAGGTCAGTAAGTTAAATAGTCATTTTCCCGGCCTGACATATTATATCAGGGATACCGAAAAAAAACTCCGTCAAAACGATGAAAAAAAATCCTCCATGATCCGGACCGATCTGCTTGTATTCGGTATTTTTTTGTTTGGGGCCATATTACTGTTTCGGTATTTCAGAAAAAAAGGTTTGAAGATTAAAGTCTGACGCTCAAATCCGGCGTAATAATTTCATCCCATCAAATGGACCCATTAATGTAATTGGGTTTCTGGACTTACACATGCTATAATGGTTTTGGGCGATAGGCTTTAAGCTTTAGGCCTAAAAGGGTTAAATTCGCCTTTTATAATTACGATGGCTATACCGGTCGCGTCATATATAGATCATACGCTATTAAAACCTGTATGCAAATCTGCGGACGTCATTCAATTGTGCCATGAAGCGATTGAATTTGGGTTTGCTGCAGTTTGTA
Source organism: Puia sp. (assembly GCA_036496825.1). Lineage (GTDB taxonomy): Bacteria > Bacteroidota > Bacteroidia > Chitinophagales > Chitinophagaceae > Puia. The sequence goes on from DASXKM010000022.1 coordinate 1,563, forward strand.
TCCCGCCTTTTCTGGTGAAACAGGCCGTGGCGACTTTAAATGGCAGCCAGGTGAAGACAGCAACGGTCATCGGCTTTCCGATGGGTTATTCCTCTATTGAGTCAAAATTATCAGAAATTCATGGCGCGATACGGGATGGCGCGGATGAACTTGACACAGTTATCAATTTAATTGCACTCAAAAACGGTGACTGGTCTTACCTTGAAAAGGAAATACAACGGCAGGCTGAGATAATCCATCAGGATGGAAAAATCATAAAAGTAATTGTAGAAAGCGGTGTTTTATCCAGGGATGAGTTGATACAGTGTTGCAGCATTTTTGGAGAATTGGGTATCGACTACATGAAAACCTCCACGGGTTATGCAGAAAAAGGTGCTTCTGTTTCAGATGTGCAGATTATGAGGGCCCGGCTGCCGGCAGATGTAAAGATTAAAGCCTCTGGCGGCATTCGCCATTACCCTTTTGCGATGGAACTAATCCAGGCAGGTGCCAACCGGCTGGGATGCAGTGCCAGTATTCAGATTGTAGAAGAAGAAAAAAACTTTGGCATTAAGTCTAAATGAATATGAGAATAATTCTGTTACTGGCATTCATATATTATAACGGTACAACCTATGCGCAGGACACACTGGTACATAAAGATGCGCGGGTCGATTCCCTGATAAAAAAACAAATTCAGATCAATGAAATAACTACCAGGGACAGCCGAAGAAATATACCGGGCTACCGGATTCAGGTTGCCAAATCGAATGATCGTAATCAGGTTTTTGCGATAAAAACAAAGATCTACCAGTCTTATCCTGAATTGAAACCTTACCTAATTTACCAGCCACCCAATTATAAATTGAATGTTGGTAATTTCAGGACACCGGAGGAAGCAGAACCATATTTGCAAAAACTATTAAAGGATTTTCCATCGGGTGTTTTCCTGGTTCATGATATAATAGAAGTTAAGCCCGACTAATTTTCGAATATGCTGAAAGAAAAAATCCGTCAACTGGCAAAACAATACGCTCCGGAAACTATTGATATCCGGCGTTATCTCCATGCACATCCTGAATTAAGCTATAAAGAATTTGAGACTTCTGCTTTTGTGCAGGAAAAATTAAAAAGACTCGGAATTCCTTATGAAGTAAAAGCAACCACTGGTGTAATCGGATTAATAAAAGGAAAAAATCCGGATAAAAGAGTGATCGCGCTTCGGGCAGATATGGATGCGCTTCCTATCAAAGAAGAAAATTCAGTTTCTTATAAATCGCAGATTGACGGTGTCATGCACGCCTGTGGGCACGATGCGCATACCAGTATTTTGCTGGGTGCTACAAAGATTTTACAGGAACTAAAATCAGAATGGGAAGGGACAATCAAACTGATCTTTCAGCCGGGAGAAGAAAGAAACCCGGGCGGTGCAAGTCTGCTCATCAAAGAAGGAGTACTGCATGATCCAAAGCCCCAGGCCATTTTCGGGTTGCACGTGCACCCCGGACTCGAAATCGGAAAATTCAGTTTTCGGGGTGGTCCATCGATGGCCAGTGCGGATGAAATATTTATTACAGTAAAAGGAAGGGGCGGTCATGCTGCCAGCCCGCATCTGACGACAGATACTATCCTGATTGCTTCTCACATAATAGTTGCTCTCCAGCAGGTTATCAGTAGAAATAAAAATCCATTTACACCTTCTGTTCTGACGATCAGTTCATTTCAGGGCGGTTATACAACCAATGTAATTCCTTCTGAAGTCAAACTGATGGGAACCTTTCGCACCATTGATGATACCTGGCGTTTTCAGGCGCATGCACTTATTCACCGTATCTGTAAAGGAATTGCTCAAAGCATGGGAGCGGAAATAGATGTGCTTGTTGATGTTGGCTATCCTGTTGTCATTAATGATGAAATATTATATCCCATTGCCCGAAGAAAAGCGGAAGAATTCGCCGGAAAAGACAATGTGCAGGAAACAGAAGTTCGAATGGGGGCTGAAGATTTTGGATATTATACACAGGAGATCCCGGGTTGCTTTTATCGTCTCGGCGTGATGAATGTGGCAAAGGGAATAACATCAGGGGTTCATACACCCACCTTTAATATTGACGAATCTGCCATAGAAAAAGGAATGGGCATGATGGCATGGCTGGGAGCAAGTATACATGATCATCAAAACCAGTCTGAATAATTAATATGCAAAAAAAGCAACTTAGAAGGGAAGAAGCACTCGAATATCATTCCAAAGGGAAACCTGGCAAGATTGAAGTGATCCCCACTAAAGAGGCAAAAACGCAGAGAGATCTTTCCCTGGCTTATTCACCTGGTGTCGCGGAGCCCTGCAAGGAAATTTCCCAGAACAAAGAAGAGGTATATAAATATACAGCGAAAGGGAATCTGGTGGCCGTGATTACCAACGGTACAGCAGTTCTCGGATTGGGTAATATCGGTCCTGAAGCATCCAAACCCGTGATGGAGGGTAAGGGCGTTTTGTTCAAGGTTTTTGCTGATATAGATGTGTTTGATATTGAGATTAATGAAACTGATCCGGAGAAATTTGTACAGATCGTCAAGGCCCTGGAACCCACTTTCGGTGGTATAAACCTGGAAGACATTAAGGCGCCCGAATGTTTTTATATTGAAAGGCAGCTACGGGCTTCCCTGAAAATTCCGGTGATGCACGACGATCAGCACGGGACCGCGATTATTAGTAGTGCCGCGTTGATCAATGCCCTGGAACTACAAAAGAAAAAAATTGAAAGGGTCCGGTTTGTTATCAATGGCGCGGGAGCCGCTGCCATGGCCTGTAGCAAATTGTACGTGGCCCTGGGTGCAAAAACGGAAAATTTTATTGTATTTGATAAGGACGGCGTTCTTCATAAGGGTCGTAACGACCTGGAAGAAGACCGTTCTCTTTTTGCGGTAGACAAATCAGACATCACGCTGGAAAAAGCGATGGTGGATGCGGATGTTTTTGTCGGGCTGAGTGTTGGTAATACTGTGACTCCGGAAATGATCAAAAGCATGGCGAAACGGCCCATCGTATTTGCCATGGCCAATCCCGACCCGGAAATAACATACGACGCCGCGACGGTCGTGCGCGAAGATCTCATCATGGCAACGGGCCGCAGTGATTTCCCAAATCAGGTAAACAATGTACTCGGATTCCCTTTTATATTTCGTGGTGCTCTCGACGTACGCGCAACACAGATCAATGAGGCTATGAAACTTGCCGCTGTACATGCATTGGCGGATCTTGCCAAAACACCGGTTCCGGATATCGTGAATATGGCTTACGATGAAAAAACTATCAGCTTCGGACCACGCTATATTATTCCCAAACCATTCGACCCAAGATTATTGTCAACAGTTGCACCTGCCGTGGCCAGAGCTGCCATCGAAAGTAATGTAGCACAAATAAAAATTGATAACTGGGAAACCTATGCCATTGAACTGAATAAACGGCTGGGTCTGGACAATCAACTGATCCGTGCACTGAATGCAAAAGCAAAAAGTGATCCGAGGCGTCTGGTGTTTGCAGAAGCCGATAATATTAAAATTTTAAAAGTAGCGCAATTATTATTTGATGAGGGGGTGGCATATCCGATCCTTCTTGGTAATAAGGAAAGAATTCGTGCAACAGCTGCATCCAACCGGATCGAAATAGATGAATTCCCCATAGTGGATCCGCGTAGTGAAGAACAGGACGAACGGCGGAAGCGATATACGGATATATTCTTCCAGAAAAGACAGAGAAGAGGTTTCAATAAGTACGAATCGACAAAGATTATCCGCGATCGCAATTATTTTGGATGTATGATGGTTGAGTCCGGCGAGGCGGACGCTATGATTTCAGGACTGACAAAAAATTATCCGGATACAATTCGTCCGGCAATCGAAATCATTGGTACGGAGGACGGAGTAAAAAAAATTGCGGGTATGTACCTGATGCTCACAAAAAAAGGACCCTTGTTTTTGGCAGATACAACGGTGAATTTTAATCCGACTGCTGAAGAATTGGCTGATATAACGTTACTGGCTGCCAAAGAAGTCAGGCATTTCGGACTCGTGCCACGCATCGCGATGTTGAGCTATTCAAATTTTGGTACCAGCAATTCGCCGGAATCACGCCTTGTAGCCAGGGCAACTGAAATCGTAAAACAAAAAGATCCGGATCTGATTGTGGATGGTGAAATGCAGGCAAGCATCGCATTAAACAATGAAATCCTTCGTGAAAATTACCCCTTCAGCACGCTGGTAGATCAGGAGGTAAATACTTTGATCTTCCCCAATCTGGCAGCCGGTAATATTGCATACAACATATTAAAGGAACTGGGAGCCGCCGATGCGATTGGCCCGATTTTACTGGGTATGAAAAAGCCTGTCCATGTGCTTCAACTGGGAAGTTCTGTAAGAAATATTTATAATATGGCGCTGGTTGCGATCATTGATGCCCAGACCAAATGTCCGCAAACACCGGAGGACGCCATGCGGAGATCTCCCTGGTGGAAAAGAACAAAAAAATAAATTGTACTTTCAGCAATTAACATGAATATTTTTACTGAACTGGGGCGATATCTGTTGATGATCAGGGGAATGTTTTCGAAGCCCGAAAACATGAAAATGTACTGGAAGGAGTTTATGCATCAATGCGTAGAAATCGGAATCCGTTCTCTTGGCATTGTGGTCATTATATCTGTATTTATGGGAGCTGTATCGGCTTTGCAAACAGCCTATCAGCTGGTAAGCCCGCTGATTCCCCTTTCCACAATAGCACAGATAGTCCGGGACACGGTGATACTTGAATTTTCACCCACACTGGTCTGTATTGTTTTAGCCGGCGTGGTAGGTAGTAAAATTGCGGGCGAGCTTGGTAACATGCGAGTCAGCGAACAGATCGATGCTTTGGAAATTATGGGGATAAATACAAAGACCTACCTTATTCTGCCGAAGATCCTGGGCGCCCTGCTTACCATTCCCTTACTGGTTATCATTTCTGCGGTGCTCGGAATTTTAGGCGGGAAACTGGCTGCAGTAGCAACAGGTATTGTTTCTGCGTCTCAGTTTGATAAGGGACTTTTTCAATATTTCAAGCCATATAATGTATTCTTTGCACTGGCGAAATCCTACACATTTGCTTTTATCATTTCCAGCATCTCTTCCTTTTACGGCTATTATGTAAATGGCGGGGCGCTCGAAATCGGGCGCGCAAGTACAAAATCTGTGGTAGTGAGCTGCGTATTGATCCTGTTGGCAGACTATATTCTTTCAGCTATCCTTTTATAATAGAAATAAATGATTGAGGTAAAAGATTTAAAAAAAGGGTTCGACGGCAAACCGGTTATTCAGGGAGTCAACGCGGTATTTGAGCCTGGAAAATGCAATCTGATTATCGG
>DASXKM010000023.1:0-6238 GCA_036496825.1 Puia sp.
CCGGACAAACAACTGGCCCCATCGCCGGCCCATCAATCTTTTTGAAAACACCTATCGTTTTGGGAGCCTGGTTTTTGGGGGAGGCCAGGTATTGATACCCCTGATGTACGAACAGTTTGTCGCCCGCCCGGAATCGCAAAAACTGATGGAACGAAATCCGAATGTCGTAAAAATCAATAAAGAAGATTTTTATACGGGTGCCGGATTTGTCCGCGCTATTCCGGGACCTGTGTTTTCTGTCTCATCGTATATGGGGGGCATCGCCATGAAGGATCTTGGATTTTCCATGCAGGTGATCGGCTGTGTTGTTGGTTCCGTCGCGATTTTTTTACCCAGCGCCCTACTGGTGCTGTTCTTTTTTCCGATCTGGTCCAATCTGAAAAAATATGCGACGGTTTACCGCGCACTCGAGGGCATCAATGCTGTCGTGGTCGGAATCATGATCGCCAGCTGCTTTTATATGATGAAGGACTTTACACCCTCTTCAACTGTGATGCTGTGGCTGGAAATCGGCGTAGGCATTTTGACATTTATTCTCCTGCAATACAGCAAATTGCCCTCGCCCGTGATTGTGATGATATGTCTGCTTCTCGGCTGGATCGTTTAGGGTTGACGTTTGACGGTTGACAGTTGACAGTTGACAGTTGACAGTTGGCAGCAGGCAGTGGGCAGAATGAATGAAATAATGGAATGAAATCTCACATATACAAATTGTCATCAAAAATTCAATTTTGAATTCCTACATCCCTACTCTCGCTCATTCACCACACTATACTTTACCGCATCTCGTAAACAATTTCGAATGTTAAACTCTAATTTTACCTCTGCATATTCCGAACTCTGAAATGATCCATTAATCATTCATAATTAATCATTAATAATTAGTAAAAATCAAATACATATCGGTCTGGTAGGTAATCCGAACAGCGGCAAGAGTTCGCTGTTTAATGCGCTGACCGGCCTTCATCAGAAAGTGGGGAACTTTCCCGGCGTCACGATTGACAAGAAAACCGGTTCCAGCGACCTGGGTCACGGTAAACAGGCACAGATCGTCGATCTGCCCGGAACCTATAGTCTCTATCCGAAACGATCGGACGAATGGGTGACCTATAAAGTATTGCTCCACCAGGATGAAGATGTAAAAGTGGACATGGTGATCCTGCTCGTCGACGCCAGCAATCTTCGCAGAAATCTTTTATTCTGCTCTCAGATCATCGATTTGAAAATTCCGGTAGTCGTGGCCCTGACCATGATGGATCTTGCAGGGAAAAAAGGAATTGAGATTGACGTGCCGGGCCTGGAAAGAGAATTGGGTGTACCCGTCGTGCCGGTAAATCCGCGCAAGAATAAAGGGATGATCCAGCTGAAAAGAATTCTTGTCCAGCGGGCCCAGCAACTGCACCAGGCACCCATCCGTGATTTTATTCCCAACCGCGCACTGGCCGAAGACGCCGTATCCCAGATGAGGCTGATGCTGCCCGAGATCAGCGACTACAGTGCGCTTCACTATCTGATCAATCATGAATCCTTCCATTTTTCAAAGGACCAGCATCACCGCATAGAAAATATTGAAGAGGTCAATCAGTTCAATCATACGCGGGTTCAGGCGGAAGAAATTCTGCAGCGCTATAACCGCATCCGCCAGGTGATGCAACAAACGATTTCAGAACCGGATCCCCTGCAAAGAACTCTTTTTACAGAAAGACTGGATAATATATTAATGAATCGTGTCTGGGGTTATGTGATATTGCTGGCCGTACTATTTTTACTTTTTCAATGTGTATTCTGGCTTGCCCAGTTCCCGATGGATGGGCTTGATTGGGCGTTCACAAAAATGAGCACCTGGGTCTCCGCCCAATTGCCCGATGGCTGGTTCCGGGATCTGATGGTGAACGGACTGCTCGCCGGTCTCAGCGGTATTTTAGTTTTCATTCCACAGATTATGATTCTCTTCGGACTCATTACTGTTTTGGAAGACACGGGTTATATGGCGCGCATCAGCTTCCTAACGGATAAGCTCATGCGAAAGGTGGGATTGAACGGGAAATCGGTGATGCCCATGATCAGCGGATTCGCCTGCGCGGTACCGGCCATCATGAGCAGCCGGAATATCGAAAATAAAAAAGAAAGGCTCTTAACCATTTTGGTTACCCCCCTCATGAGCTGCAGCGCCCGTCTGCCGGTCTATACAATGTTGATTGCACTCGTGATTCCCAATCACCGGGTATGGGGGTTTTTCAACAGCCAGGGAATGGTGATGATGGGATTGTACCTGATGGGTATCGTGGCCGCGCTGATCGTTTCCTATGTTGCGAAAAAATTTATTCACTCCACAGAAAAAAGCTTCTTCATTTTAGAATTGCCCACTTATCGCGCACCCCGCTGGAATAATGTGGTCATCACCATGATCAGCAAGGCAAAAATATTTGTACGTGATGCAGGTAAAGTGATTATTGTGATCAGCATGATTCTCTGGGCGCTCAGTACCTATGGTCCGCCGGGCAGGATGCATGCGGTCGCAGAAAAATACAAAGGCAGCTCCCCCACAGAGCTGAAAGCAAAAAATGCGGCGCTGCTCGAAAATTCCTACGCGGGTATTTTGGGAAGAACGATTGAACCCGTTATCCGGCCACTCGGCTATGATTGGAAAATTGGCATCGCACTGATCACATCCTTTGCCGCCCGTGAAGTTTTTATCGGAACCATGGCCACTCTGTATAGTGTGGAAGGAGGGAAGAACGCGAACCCGCAAACGCTGAGAGAAAGAATGGATTCCGCCAGAACGGATGACGGTGCTAAAGTTTATACACTCGCCTCCGGTGTCTCCCTGATGATTTTCTATGCATTCGCGATGCAATGTATGAGTACACTCGCCGTTGTGAAAAGAGAAACACGCGGCTGGAAATGGCCCATCATACAACTCGTTTACATGACCGGCCTCGCGTATGTAATGAGCTTGATTGCCTACCAGCTTCTGAAATAGGCAGGAGGCATGATGCAGGAGGCTGGAAGCCATGCCCGGTGAGTGTCTGAATTAGAATCGGAGCACTTCCAGTCTTCCAGACTTCCAGACTTCCAGACTATCAGCCCCCCTGTATCAATTCCGCACAGTACTGTATCAAAAACATCCTTCTTTGTAATCTTCCGATTTCAAAGAGATTGATTATCATGATTTTTTTTAACGGCACATATTTAGTGCAGGGTTAATAACCATCTCACCCTACCGTCAACCGTCAACCGTCAACTATTTACGATCCACGATAAACGATAAACGATAAACGAAACTACCTGCTAAAAAAAGAACCATGCTCAAAAACTACCTGACCATCATTTTCAGAAACCTCCGCAAGAATAAGTTATATACAATTATAAATGTCGTCAGCCTCGCGATCGGCATTGCCTCCATTGTCTGGGGTTTTCAGGACTACAGGTATAGTTTCAGCTATGACAATTTCCACAAGGACGGAAAAAATATTTTCCGCGTACTCACAAAAACGACGGGAAGCGACAACCATAAAGGATATTGTCCCGAATACCTGGCAGCATCAGCAAAAAATGATTTTCCTTCCATTGTTCAATCCGCCAGTTGGGATAGCCGCGGGCTCAACGTAAAAGCGCCGCAGAATGAACCATTTGAAACCGGCGCCAATTTTACCGATGCGCAATTTTTTGAAATGTTCAATTTCCCGCTGGTCAGGGGAACCAACAGGATAGAGGATAAGTCCACAGTTCTGCTTACGGAACGTTCCGCAAAGAAATTTTTCGGAGACATCGATCCGCTCGGTAAGACACTGATGTTTTATTCCGATGAAACATATAAAATGCCCTTAACAGTTACCGGTATTTTGAAAGACCCGCCGGTCAATTCTTCTCTTCAATTCGACGTGATTACCAACACCGAAAACCAGTTAAAGCCCGACGGCTCACCCATCAAAAATGATGATTGGGAATGGCTTTCGGATGCAGTGTTTGTAAAATTGAAAGATCCCGCAGATGCGGCTCAGCTTGGCAGGAGCCTGAATAAATATGTCCCGCTGCAGCAATCAGCAAAAAGGGATATAAAGATTACTTCTTTTTCCCTGCAGCCACTTTCGAAAGTTTCCGATGCCTTTGATATAGAAAATAATGGCTTATGGGGAAGACCTTCAGATTCTGCCGCATTCGGACCGTTGGTGCTGGCAATCCTGATTCTATTATCGGCCTGCCTGAATTTCGCCAATACATCAGTTGCACAGAGTAACCGGAGACTCAAAGAGATGGGCGTGCGTAAAGTAATGGGAAGTTCATTCAGACAAATTGTAATACAGCAGTTGATGGAATGCGCCATTGTCGTTTTGCTTGCCGCTGCCCTGTCCGTCATGATAAATAATTTCTGGTTACCCACTTTCAACAGCATGTTCAGGAATGTAAATGTACAGGCGCATTATCTGAGCGACTACACCCTGATGATTTTCATGTGTATTATTTTCTTTGTGGTCACCCTGGTAGCGGGTGCCTACCCTGCGCTATATATCAGCCGCTTCAACGCAGCCAATATTTTCAGGGGCTCGGTAAAATTTGGCGGAAGCAACCTTTTGTCAAGAATTCTACTCGGGCTGCAGGTGGCAATTTCTTTTATCACAGTCATTGCCGGTGTGGCGTTCTCACGCAATTCCAGTTTTCAGAGCAAATTCGATTACGGATACGAAAAGGCAAATGTGATCGGGGTGGATTTACAAAATCGATCCGCCTACTCGTCTGTCAGGGACGAATTCACCAAAATTCCCGGTATCGAAAAAATGGCAGGAACGATCAATAATATCGGATTCTCATATTATATGATACCGCTGCAGGCGAAGGGCGAAAAGATTCAAAGTATCTATCTGACAACAGGTGCTGATTATATTGAATTGATGAAATTGAAAATGGCGGCTGGTCGCAGCTTCAATAAAGAAGGCACGGGTGACTATCAGAAATCGATGATCATTAATGAAAAGCTCGCCTTTCTGTTTGGATGGAAACCCGATGAGGCCGTTGGCAAACAAATCAGGAACAGCGATACTTCTATATGTACCGTGGTCGGAGTTTTGAAAGATTTTACCCAGAATACAGTCTTCGAACCCGTACAGCCGGTTGCGATGGTTTTAACTTCACCGGATAATTATGCGCGAATCATAATCCGTGCAAAACCGGGATCGCTCACTACAGTCTATGCGGGAATCAAAACTGCCTGGTCAAAACTTTATCCAACAAAACCCTTCAGGGGATATTATCAGGATGAGATCGCTTCCGCAGCAGCCAGTGTAAACGAAAGCATTGCAACGATATTCCGGTGGTTCGCGTTCATCTCAGTATTGATGGCGGCGACCAGCATGTTCGCGTTGGTTTCTTTAAATGTTTTAAAAAGATCGAAAGAAATTGCTATCCGAAAAGTGGTTGGCGCGGAAGACAGAGATATTTTTAAACTGGTGCTGAAGGGTTATGTACTGATCATTTTTTTAGCCGCCATCATCGGCTCCTATGGCGGCTACTCACTTTCCAAACTTTTAATGGATCTGATTTTCCGGATTAATTCGGGCGTCAGTACTTCATCTTTGATTTTTTCTTTTGTCGGAGTCTTGCTGATTTGTGCAGCAACCATTGGCGCCAGGGTTTGGATTGTGCTTCGCACAAAAGCGACGGAGGCTCTAAAGGCGAACTAGCCTAATGATCAATGATTAACTATTAATGATTAATCATTTCGTTAATCATTAATAGTTAATCATTAATCATTGACAATAAACGCTGTCTGATAAAAATTATTAACCGCACCGATCGGCCGCAGCTTCACATAAAAAGATTCGGTGAAGATTTTAAAAGCGAGGAACTCGTGGTTTGCGACATTGAATTCATCAAAGAAAATAATATCTCCTTTTTTCAGGTAAGGATATAATTGGGACAGAACAAAAATGGTGGATGAGAAAAGATCTGCATCCATATGGATCACCTTCGGTTTGGTCTGAAGAAGATTTTTATTTGACTCAATAAAAGGGAACACCGAATCCTGAAATATTCCTTTTAAAAATTCCGCCCGGTTATCATTCACCGGTGCCTGATCAAAAGCCATGGCCCCTTTCTTATAACCGCCCCAGTCTTCGGGTAGTCCTTCAAATGTGTCAAATCCCCGAAACAAAGATTCCGGGTTGGTATTTTTTTTCATCCACCAGTAAAAAGAACTACCCGAGGCCACTCCGAATTCCAGGTAAAGAACCTCTTTCTT
>DASXKM010000024.1:0-7758 GCA_036496825.1 Puia sp.
CCTGATGGCATTCCATATTTGTGACTGGAAAGTACCCACTACGGATATGCTGCTGGATCGCGGGATAATGGGTGAGGGTTGTATTCGTGTTAAGCAAATCAGATCATGGGTGGAAGCCGCAGGGTTCACCGGTTTTAATGAGGTGGAAATTTTTTCTGCTGCCCACTGGAAAGAAGACCAATCTGAGTATCTTCAGAAGATTATTATGGCATATAAAGAAAATTCTTAAATAAAGAGCTGATAAAAGTTAAACCATGACCGAGCATAAAATTGGTGTGATTATGAACGGCGTTACGGGACGCATGGGAACGAATCAGCATTTAATGCGGTCTATTGTAGAAATAATAAAACAGGGTGGTGTAAGAATAAGTCCGGGTGAAACAATTATGCCGGATCCTATATTGGTTGGTCGTGATGAAAATAAATTAAAAAAACTTTGCCTGATGTCCGGTGTAAAAAAAATGAGCACCGATCTGGATCAGGCACTGGCTGATCCCAATAATATTATTTACTTCGACGCACAAATTACCGGCAAACGGGCGGAAGGAATTCGCAAAGCAGTAAAGGCAGGAAAGCATATCTATTGTGAGAAACCCATGGCAACAGACACGAGCAAGGCCATGGAATTGTACCGGCTGTGTAAAGAGCATAATATAAAACATGGTGTAGTTCAGGATAAACTTTGGCTTCCCGGTATTTTAAAAATAAAGCGTCTGATTCAACAGGGATTCTTCGGTAGAATCCTGTCTGTGCGGGGTGAGTTTGGATATTGGGTATTTGAGGGCGATACTATTGCCGCTCAGAGACCATCATGGAACTATCGGAAAGAAGATGATGGAGGTATCATAACAGACATGCTTTGTCACTGGCGATACCTGCTCGACGATGTGTTTGGTAAAGTAAAAGCTGTTTCATGTCTTGGGGCAACACATATAGGAGAAAGATTTGATGAACAAGGCAAGGCATATAAAAGTACCGCAGACGATGCCGCATACGCAACATTCGAATTGGAAGATGGCATCATTGCCCAATTTAATTCTTCCTGGACGGTGAGAGTAAGGCGGGATGATTTATTAACACTGCAGGTTGACGGAACCAGGGGATCTGCGGTAGCAGGATTGCGTGAATGTTATATTCAGCATTATGGTAACACGCCCAAACCGGTTTGGAATCCGGATATTCCACAATCCATTAATTTCTTTGAGGGTTGGGCAAAAATTCCCGAACAGGAAAATTATGATAACGCTTTCAAAGTGCAGTGGGAGCTATTCCTGAAGCACGTTGTGAAAGGTGATCCCTTTCCCTGGGACATGTACGAAGGTGTTAAAGGAGTTCAACTGGCAGAAAAAGGATTAGAAAGCTGGAGCAAAAAGTGCTGGATAAATATTCCTGAACTTTAAACAGTCAATTAATTTATGAGAAGAGTGGCTCTGATCACTGGAGGAAGTCGTGGTATAGGTTTTGGCATTGCCAGCCAACTTGCGCAAAATAATTTTGATCTTGCCATCAATGGAACACGTTCTGCAGGCATGGTAGAAAATGCATTAAATGAATTGAGGGGATACGGCGCTGATGTTATTTATTGTCCCGGAGATATCGCTATTGCCGGTGATCGAATGGAAATGCTGCACCAGATAAAAGAACATTATGGTGCACTTCATGTGCTGGTCAACAATGCCGGCGTAGCTCCTAAGGAACGAAGAGACATTCTGGATGCTACGGAAGAAAGTTTTGACCATGTGATGGATATTAACTTAAAGGGCACATATTTTCTTACACAGAAGACCGCAAGCTGGATGATTGAGCAGAAGAAAATAAATTCTGCATTTAAGGGATGCATTATCAATATTTCATCTATTTCCGCAACCGTGGTATCCCTAAATCGTGGAGAATACTGTATTTCTAAAGCAGGTATCGGCATGGTTACACAATTGTTTGCCACGAGACTTGGTGAGTACGATATTCCTGTCTTTGAAGTAAGGCCGGGCATTATCCAGACTGACATGACATCCGGAGCCAGAGAAAAGTATGATAAATTAATCGGGGAGGGGCTGTGTGTACAAAAGCGCTGGGGAGAACCACAGGATGTTGGAAAAGCAGTCGCGGCACTTGCAAAAAGTGATTTCATTTATTCAACAGGACAGGTGATCATGGTGGATGGGGGATTAACCATTCCGCGATTGTGAATTTTAAATCTATGTATGGTTTCATCAGGGGAAACAAGATGAACTAAGAACAAAATGAAATTGAGGATATAAATGAAAGATTTATCCTTCATTGCAAAGACCAATTCTTCTTCCAAAAGTTTAACCCGGGAACTATTGAGTATTCCCGTTTTAGTTGCAGCGCTGGGATACATGGTAGATATGTATGATTTGTTTCTTTTCAGCATCAACCGGGTTTCAAGTTTAAAATCATTGCATCTTTCCGGAGAAAAATTACTGGAGGATGGGATTCTGCTTTTGAATTTGCAAATGGCAGGTATGCTGATTGGCGGAGTATTTTGGGGAATCATGGGAGATAAAAAGGGAAGACTGTCTGTATTGTTTGGTTCAATTTTAATCTATTCTATCGCAAATATTGCGAATGGATTTGTAACCACCGTCAAACAATATGCTGCACTTAGATTTATTGCGGGATTTGGACTCGCGGGTGAACTGGGAGCAGGTATTACATTGGTCACAGAAATCTTACCAAAAGAAAGACGTGGATATGGAACAACCCTGGTTGCAACTACAGGCATAATGGGTGCTTTGCGCGCATACCTTGTTTCTCATCTTTTTGATTGGCGGCCGGCCTATTTTATCGGCGGTGGCTTGGGATTAATACTGATGGTTTTGCGGATAAGGGTTTTTGAATCGGGCATGTTCATAAAGCTGAAGGAAAACAACATAAAACGGGGTGATGTGATTAAATTATTCAATAATAAAACCCGGCTGTTAAAATACGTGAACAGCATCCTGATCGGTATACCGATATGGTTTGTGATTGGAATTTTGTTCACGTTTTCCCCGGAATTTGGCCAGGCAATGGGTCTTGACCAGCCTGTTGATGCTGGCAAGGCAGTCATGCTTTCTTTTGCGGCCCAGGTTTTGGGAAACTTAACAAGTGGTTTTCTCAGTCAATACTTGCAAAGCAGAAAAAAAGTCATCTTATTATTTATTTTGTCTTCCTTTTCACTGGTACTTGTGTATTTACTTGTACCGCTCCATAGCACAAAACTATTTTACTTATTATGCACATGTCTTGGATTTTGCAGTGGCTATTGGACGCTTTTCATTACCGTTGCAGCTGAACTTTTTGGCTCCGATCTCCGGGCAACCGTTGCCACAACGGTTCCCAACTTTGTAAGAGGGTCTGTCATTCCATTGACTATGCTATTTGCAATGGCAAAAAAATATATTGGAATTACTCATGGCGCTTTGGCGGTTGGCCTGGTAAGCTTCACCATTGCGATCGTTGCGCTTTTCTTCCTGGAGGAAACTTTCAAAAAAGACATCAATTTCGTTGAAGAAGGATGACCTCCGTACAGACCTGCTATAGATGGTAATAAATATTCCTCCTAGCTCCAGGGTCTGTCATGAGATCTTTTATCATTCCAGTCAGGTGTTGGTGCAAAATATGATTTGTCGGTTGATATCAGATGCTTTTTACATTCTTCATCAACCAGCTCAATGCCTAGACCAGGCGCAGTGAGAGGAACATTCGCGAATCCCTTTTCAAATAATTTCCGGTCATCAGTTGTTTTCACCAGAGTATCCCACCATTCGCTATCGAGGGAATGGTGTTCGAGCGCCAGGAAGTTTTGAGTGGCCGCAGCGCAATGAACACTGGCCATAAAGGATACCGGAGTTCCGGCAAAGTGCATCGCCATTGCTACGCCGTGTTCTTCCGCGTAGTCGCCAATTCGTTTTGTTTCGAGCAGACCACCGGCTGTCGCCAGGTCAGGATGAATGATATCTACGGCATGGATATCAATCAGCGGTTTAAATCCTTTTAGTAGATAAATATCTTCTCCCGTCAATACTGGTGTCTCCAATGCATCAGAGATAGTCTTGAATTGTTCCGGAAATTGCCAGGGAACCATATCTTCAAGCCAGGCCAAGCGATAAGGTTCTACTTTTCTTCCAAACCGGATGGCATTGTTGAGATCAAAATGGCCGTAATGATCGGAAGAAAGCGGAATCTCATATCCCACTACGGATCTCACTTCACTAATGATACCAGCCATAGCATCCAGCCCCTTGTCATTGATCTGAATGGCAGTAAACGGATGTTCTGTGTTTGCATAATCCATATAACCACCGTTCCACTGGGCCAGATTCTCTCCCCAGAATTTACTGTTGTTCAAAGCACCCGGAATGTTTTTTACTTCACCGATTGAAATGTCCATTTTCAGCCAGGTCATACCCTGTACTTCCAGACGGTGTTTAATTTTTAATTTGAATTCATCCAATGTCGGCGCCTCAGGCGTGTCAGCATATAATCTCACTTTGTCGCGATAGCGGCCGCCAAGTAATTGCCAGCACGGAACATTGTACGCTTTTCCACAAAGATCCCAGAGCGCCATTTCAACGCCGCTTACGCCGCCACCCTGGCGGGCCGGGCCGCCAAATTGTTTGATCGTTTTAAATAGCATCTCGACATTACATGGATTTTGCCCGAGCAGACGGCTCTTCAACATCAGCGCATACCGTTCATCGGCGCCGTCCCTTACTTCACCCAAACCGTAAATGCCCTGATTGGTATCGATGCGGATGATGGGAGTTCGTCCCACGTTTTGTATAATGCAATAACGCATATCGGTGATCTGCAGATCAGAAGGACCGGAAAATCGTTTCACCTTTTGTGTGCTCTGCGCAATCAGTTCCTCAATGGGAGAAAAAAGAAAAGCTCCACCCAGGGTTATTCCGCCGAAGGCAGATTTTTTTAAAAAACCGCGACGACTGTTTTCTTTTAGTGAATAGGTTTCTGAATTTGATTCTTCAGGATCTTTCAATCCGATTTTCTTCATGAATTTTTGGGAAGGCGTCATGGTCGTTGTTTTTAATCAGTCAGATAAATGAGTATGAATGAATGGTAAAATGGATGTCGGGATTACCAGTTTCTATCTTTCATATAGTCGTCTAATTCTTTTCTGGACATCGGAAGATTCTTCTTCGAATCTAGCCATTGCAAAAAATCTTTTTTTATCTCATCCGACCATTGCTGGTCTATCTGCCCGGGTGTATATTTCCCTTCACGCAAACGCTGATGTCCGAAATCATCCCTCAGCTCCACGAATTCCGAATTCTGAACGAGATCCTGCAGGAATTGCGGCGGTATAAAAACGACGCCGCCTTTTTTTGCAAGCACCACATCCCCCGGCAGAACGGTTGCCCGGCCAATCCTCACCGGCATATTGATACTGCCCAGCATCATTTGCTGAATATAGGAAGGATCATAACCCTTTATCCAGCCATTGAATCCATTGATTTCTTCGAGTCCTTCCACATCTCTGACCGAACCATAAAATACCACGCCCCTATGTGAATGCGCATAAATCGCATTTCCCAGATTGTCACCGATTAATGTTCCATCCACCACTTTACCATAACTGTCCGCAACATAAATATCGCCATCCTTCAGTACATCGATCGGCCAGGAATTGGTTGATCCGATCCTGCCTTCTGTTTTCCCGAGGTCTTTTATTATTTTATCATAATCAGGCCGTAGCGGCAGGTACTGGGCAGTCACCACACGGCCTGTCATCACTGAGTCGGGCCGGATTACCATCCAGTCTCCCTCAAACTGATTTTGATAACCTTTGTTTCGCAGATAGCCCCACGCTTCTTCCATAGAAACTGTTTTCAGCCTGTTCAGCAGCTGATCACTCACTTTCGGACGTCCATCCGGGAAGCGTTCTCCATTCCATTCAGGGGTCAATGCCCTGATCTGGTCCGGTGTTAAAGTAATTTTTTGTGCGCTGACATCAAAGGCGCTCAGGAATAAAATGAGTAGCAGGGCTATGCTTTTGTTCATATGGCTTGTTTTATAGAAATCGAACGGGGCTGATTTATTCGGGTCTGCATCGGCTCTTAATATCTAAGTTAATGCATTATTCGGGCGGGTGACAACAGATGCAAAATCGGTTCGGGTTTTATGAATGAAATAAAGATT
Source organism: Puia sp. (assembly GCA_036496825.1). Taxonomy (GTDB): domain Bacteria; phylum Bacteroidota; class Bacteroidia; order Chitinophagales; family Chitinophagaceae; genus Puia. Next base: position 6,160 of record DASXKM010000024.1, read on the forward strand.
CATCCAATCCGGTAAGGTCACAATGGATCTTTACATTACACCGATTTATTTGACCGGTTGAAGGAGAAGAAGCTTATTATTTATACCCGTGAACTGGTTATATTAAAAGGAGAAAGCACAACAATTTGAAGGTGAAGATGTTTTTTTAATCACCGCTACCGGCGTATGGCTGCTCGTCCCGACCTGAGAGAAAAATTAAGAGTTGGTTTGAAATCCCTCTGAGAGCGGTCCAATGAAAAAATCTACTGAGCCTTTCTTGTTCTGGATGCTTTTCTTGCCGAAGCAGACCGGCTTGCCGCACTTCTTTTTTTGGCCGCTGATTTTCCCTGCTTCGAAAGCGCCGATTTTGAAACCGTTGAACTGGGTTCTTTTTTTAGTGCTTTAACGCGGGCCCTTGATCTTGACCTGGATATGGGTTCATGCCTTTCTCCTTTTTCTGATTCGCGTTTTGCGTTGGCGCGGGCTTTCTCAGATACCGTTCCTTTTTTTGGTGGCGCGAGTTTTACGCCAGCTCTGCGAGCTTCAGATAAACCGATAGCAATCGCCTGTTTGGCAGACCGGGCACCGTGTTCCCCTTTCCGGATCTTTTCTATTTCGTCATGAACGAATTCACCGGCCTGCGTACTGGCCGATTTCCCTTCTTTCTTATCTTCCAAGGCCTTATCAATTGTTTTTTTGTCTGGCATATTTGCAATTTTTAAACATGAATAATATATAAATGATTTGCAATGGTTATGCCATCCTTTGAGTGGCGCAACCCGTGATGTCGGCAAGCCGTAGCCTCCCTGTCTGTAAAGAGGGTGCGAAAATCGCCATCGTTTACTTAAATGAGGAAGACGATGCCCAGAAACCCCGGCGCGTTCTTTACGGATAATGGCATCATATTTTTAGGAATCTGTAAAAAGGTTATGAAAAAACATCTTTTATATGTCTTCTTGTTTTCGGTAATTTTTGGTTACAGCTGCCATAATGGAAATGATCCAGCGAATAAACACACAGACACCGTCAGCGCCGGTAATACCGACTCATCAGGAAGTCAGCCCATTCAAACCAGTCCTGGCGCAGCGAATGGAGGTAATGCAACAGATACCATTGCCAATCATAATAACCTGAAGCCGAGAATAGATTCAGTGATCAGGCACTAATTAATTTCTCCGGGCAAAATTTTTCACCACTCCGGAAAATCTCGAACCGCTATGTTAACTTTGGAAATCTTTCCCAAAGACTGTCTGTTCATTTTACCGGTTCCTGTTTCCATATTTTGTTTTTCCACGATTCATTGAGGAGAAGTAAAGTTTTTTAATTTTACTGTAGAAATCATAGTCGGTATTCATAATATGTAGAACTGCGAAGTATTTAAAAATCAGTATGATGAAAATTCTTGTTGTAGATGACGAAGTGGATGTTCGTTCTTTATTTGAGCAAAGATTCCGTAAGGAGATCCGTGAAAAAGAAATGGATTTTGCATTTGCGCATTCGGGCAGGGAAGCGCTGGATTATCTGAGTGGTATCAATCGTGAATCGATTCTGATATTATCGGATATAAATATGCCAGGTATGAGCGGTCTTGAATTACTAAAACATATAAAGGACGAATTT
>DASXKM010000025.1:0-12400 GCA_036496825.1 Puia sp.
TGAAGGACATATACCTTTGGCATGTACACCGGATTATATCAGCGCAGCGCCGGTGGTTGGCGCATCGGATCCCTGCGAAACCGAGTTTTCATTTTCCAATACAGTCACCCGCATTCACGAAGATCCCAGGGTTACAAAACCGTATACGGAAGAACAATGGGCGGCAATAAACGCGACCGGCTATCAGATCGACGAAGACCTTGATAAGGCTGATTTGCGCATGACCATGGGTGGTGAACCTACATTTGTTTCCATTGACGATATGGAATCAGATCAATGGAATACAACTGCTGATGGACCGGAAAAACGCATCCGTTCACACGATTTAATTTTCAGGCTTCGTGAAAAATTCGGTCCGGATGGAATGATTCATTACGGTCTCGGGAAATGGTATCCCGGTGAACCACTGCCCCGCTGGCAATACGGATTGTTCTGGAGAAAGGATCACTATCCAATCTGGAAAAATACCCCGCTGGTTGCTCATGAAAAAATTGAACAGAAATTTACATGGTCTGACGCCGAACACTTCACAAAAGAACTGGCAAAACATCTGGCCGTTAGTGAAGACAATATGAGTACCGCGTATGAAGATATTTTTTATTTTCTGTGGTCAGAAGGAAAGCTGCCCGCAAATATAAATCCTTTATTATCCAATCTGAAAGACTCCGTTGAAAGAAGAACCCTGTCTTCTTTGCTGGATTCCGGACTGGGCAATCCGGCCGGCTTTACATTGCCGCTAAAATGGAATTATGATAACAGCAAATGGCAGAGTTGTAAATGGATTTTGAACAGGAAGAATTTATTTCTTATTCCCGGCAATTCTCCCATGGGTCTTCGTCTGCCCCTGGATTCCCTGCCTGCGGTGGCAAAAGAAAATGAACCGCAAAAAGTGGAACGCAGTTTATTTGACGAACTACCTGTGCTCGAAAATTATCATGAAACCATTACCAGTCGTTATGGTCTTGTTTATGAGCACCCCGCTCCCAAACAGAAAATAAAATCCCAGGATAAACCGGGTGAAAAAAAGGAAACCGACAAGAATAAAATTATTAAAGAGGAAGAAATCAAACCTCTCTACGAAATTCCCGTCATAAAAACGACACTTTGTGTGGAGGCCCGCGAAGGAATCATGTATGTTTTTCTTCCGCCAACGGATTATCTCGAGCACTATCTTGATCTGATTGCATCAGTAGAAGCCACCGCTGAAAAATTACAGATGCCTGTGCGTATTGAAGGCTATGAACCACCCAGGGATTATCGGATTGAACGACTCGTAGTCTCTCCTGACCCGGGTGTCATTGAAGTGAATATCCATCCTGCTTCCAACTGGAAAGATCTCGTTTATAATATCGACACCTTATACGATCAGGCATTTTTAGCCCGCCTCGGTACTGAAAAATTCATGCTGGACGGAAGGCATACCGGAACCGGAGGTGGGAACCACATTACCATCGGAGGTGCAAAACCCTCTGACAGTCCCTTATTGCGCAGACCCGATCTGCTGGCGAGCCTCATCGCGTACTGGCAACACCACCCGGGACTTTCCTATTTATTTTCCAGCGCATTTATCGGGCCTACCAGTCAGGCGCCTCGGATAGACGAAGGCAGAGATGAGAAGTTATATGAAATGGAAATCGCCTTTAGCCAGGTTCCGGACCATGGTTTTATTCCTTTTTATCTGGTGGACAGAATATTCAGGCATCTGTTAACAGATATTACGGGCAATACACATCGTTCCGAATTTTGTATCGATAAATTATATTCTCCGGACAGTTCTTCCGGAAGGCTTGGTATTCTTGAATTTCGCGCTTTTGACATGCCTCCGCATAAACAGATGAGTCTTTTGCAAATGCTCCTGATACGGGGATTAATAGCCATATTTTGGAAGAAACCTTATAAGCATGAACTGGTAAGATGGGGAACAGAACTTCATGATAAATTCATGCTCCCGTTTTATGTGCATCAGGATCTTGAAGAAGTTGTAAAGGATCTGAATGAAGCGGGATATCCGTTTCAAATGAGTTGGTTTGAACCCTTTTTCGAATTCCGTTTTCCGCATTACGGCACAGTCAGAATTGAAGGCATTGAAATGGAAGTGCGAATGAGTATAGAACCCTGGCACGTATTGGGAGAAGAAATGTCAAGTAGTGGCACCGCACGTTATGTAGATTCTTCATTGGAAAGAGTTCAGATAAGATTAAGAGGGTGGAATAAGTTCCGATATGTTCTAATCTGCAACGGCAACCGCGTTCCGCTAAGAGAAACCGGAATCAGGGAAGAATATATTTGTGGAATTCGTTATCGCGCGTGGCAGCCTCCCTCAGCCCTGCATCCAACCATTGGCGTCGATACCCCGCTTACCTTTGACATTGTTGATACATGGAACAGCCGTTCTATCGGCGGATGTACCTATTATGTAGCCCATCCCGGTGGCAGAAGTTATGACAGTTTCCCGATAAATGCCAACGAAGCAGAATCCAGAAGAGTCAGTCGTTTCGGAACCACCTCGCATACCCAGGAAGTACTAAGGCCTTCTCCTTCGTTTTCCGCAGTTGCACATTATATCGAACAAAACAGGCTGCCTTTTTATTACGATGCACCTGTAGCTGACATGAACAAAGAATATGTTCATACGCTGGATTTGCGGAGATCTTTTAAGCATAAGGCTTAAGGCTCAAGGCCTAAGGCCTTTAGTTCCTTGAAGCCGAATCAGTTTTATAAGATTAATTAACATCGCTTTTATGCTATTAACTTTCCTGTTTAACTGATCGTATAAATCAATCTCCAGATATCCCAAATCTTTTGCGAGTAAAAGACAATATTCAAGTTCATGTGCTGATCCAAGAGAAATATCTAAAAAATGAACAAACTCATTTTCAGAATTTCTCCCACAGCCTTCGGCAATATTTAAAGGAACCGAACAAGCTGCCCTTTTCATTTGACTTGTTATGCCAAACTGTTCAATTCGGGGAATTCGGGGCGCAATTTCATTATAGATTAGCAATACAACCCGATGCGCTTCACCCCATACCTCATAGTTTTGATAGTTTCTCATAATATTATTTCTCAAAGCAAACTTCATTTTGTAAATACATGAAAGTATTTTAATGAAAAAATAATGAGGAAATCACCCAGTTTCGAATAGCTTAAGTTTTGAAATAAATATGTATGTCACGTCCTGAAATAAGTGGACAGATTTAGCTCAAAAAAATCTGTCACAAATGGCAAATAAATCAAAAGTAAGCATTCGGTACAGTATTAGTTTTAAGCAAAAAGTGGTTGGGGAAGTTGAAAAAGGTGCGAGCTTTACAGAAGTTCGAAGACGCTACGGCATCCATGGAGGTAATACGATTCAACAATGGATAAAGGAGTTCGGTAAAAACCATTTATTAAACAAGATTGTACGCATAGAAATGAAAGGAGAAAAGGACAGGGTTAAAGAGCTGGAAGAAGAAGTAAAGCGGCTAAAAATAGCTCTTGCCGATGCCACGATGGCAAAGGATCTTCTCGGCACGCTGGTGGAAGTTGCCAACCGGCATTACAAAACGGATCTAAAAAAAAATTTCGCACCGAAGTCATTAAAGAAATCAGACAAACCCAAAAGGGATACAGCCTAGAAAGGGCCTGCAGGTATTTTGGATATGGACGTTCCGGGTATTACAAAGCAGTGGGGGAAGAAAGAAAAGTGGAGACTTCAAGGGATCTGGTTCTGCAATGGGTTCAAGAGCATAGAAGGTATCAGCCGAGACTGGGCGGCAAGAAACTCTATAAACTGATTGGACCTGATTTATGTCAACTGGGAAAAAGGATAGGAAGAGATAAGTTCTTTGATATTTTAAGGGATAAAGGACTGCTGGTAGCCAGAAAAAAGCAATACCAAAAGACAACGAACAGTTACCATCGTTTTCGTAAACACAAAAACCATTTTAAAGATAAAGAAGTCCAGGCTCCCAACCAGGCGTATGTCAGCGATATTACGTATCTGAAAACAAGGGAGAAGTTCATCTACTTATTTTTAATAACAGATGCGTATTCACGTATGATTGTCGGATGGCATCTTTCAGACAGCCTCGCTATAGAGGGTGCTCTAAGAGCAGCTGAAATGGCTATAAAACAGTGTCCAAACACAAAAGGCGTAATGCATCATTCGGACCGGGGGTTTCAATACTGTTGTCCGCGCTACGAACAGGTAATGTTGGAAAACAAGATGATTATCAGCATGACAGAAGAAAATCATTGCTACGAAAACGCGATGGCAGAACGGGTGAACGGTATTCTGAAAGATGAATTTTTACTCGATGAAGAGATGACTGATCTTAAAACTGCTCAAAAAGCAGTCAAACAAGCTATTGAAATATACAATACCCGTAGGCCACACTGGTCCTTGCAATTACAGATACCCTCCAAAGTTCATCAACAATCCTATATCCTTGAAAAATCAAAGAAAAAATAAACCAATAAAAAAATGTCCACCTATAGCCGGACAAGACAGTAGTTCCTTGAGCCTTGGGCCTTAAGCTTTAAGCCTTAGGCCTAAATCACCAACGCGGAAACCCTGCATTACCTGCATTTCTAAGGCACAGTTCGTGTATAAACTGTAATTTTTTTACAACGGGCTCAGAAATCACGAAAGGATAAAAATCGGAATATCCCATGCTGCGGCTAAGACTGTTCACCGCAAATGTGAGCGGAAGCCACCATTTGATAATCTGATTAAAATCCGTCATATCATATGGATCCTGCTGAATACTCGCCTGTATGCCTTTTGTATCCTGAACGGTGTCTGGTTGAATACGAATACCAAAGGAGGAAGCAGTTTCCAGCGTATCCATGAGATGCAGATAGTGTGCCCAGGTCTCTGCCCAATCCTCCCAGGAATGAGATGTGGCGTAAGCACTTATAAAACTTTCGCTCCAGTCAGGCCTTGCGCCGTTTTTATAATAATTCTCCAGCGCTTTTGAATAGTCCATCTCCTCATCACCAAAAAGAGAACGGTAGTCCTGAATTGAATCAGAATTTTTTATAAGCACTTCCCAATAATAATGACCGATTTCGTGGCGGAAATGTCCCAGCAGGGTTCTGTATTGTTCCCTCAAATCCCGTTTGTGTTTCGCTCTTTCAGCTTCATCCGCTTCCTCAATATTCAGGGTGATCACGCCATTATCATGACCGGTCATCACTTTTTCTTTCGGTGATGTGTCAGCCAGAAAATCGAAAGCAATTCCGGTCTCTTCATCCCCGATCTTTTTTTGCACCGGGAGGCGCAAACGAAGCAGCGAATAAATAAGACGATGTTTGGCAATTTCAATATTTTTCCATCTCTTCAGATTCTCGGGTTTATTCAGATCCGGAATGATCCGGTTCAGATCGCAGGCCTGACAAAAAGGGGCGTCCGACGTGGAAGGTATCAGCCAGTTACAAGTAGAATATTCCGAATTTTTGCAATAACGGAAAGTTTGTGACTTATTCTGAACATTGGTGAAGAGATTATTTCCCTCTGTTGTCAGCGTCAGCAGTGAAAGCGAACCAGCATCAAAGCCCAGTGAATACTTGCAGTTTAGACAGATATTATTTTCAAAATAGATCAGACTGTGACAATTACTACAGGTATAAAGTTTCATAATAAAAATTGGACCTATATTATTCAATAACTATACCACTGCAAAATTGTCAATGTGTTCTCTTCACGTCCACTGAAACGGTTAATTCGTGAGAACCGCTGCTGAGGATAATCCCTCCAAGTGGTGCAATATCTGCATAATCCCTTCCCCAGCCTATTGTAATATGCTGGTCTGAAACGATACAATTGTTTGTTGGATCAAAGTCGGTCCATCCCATGTCCGGGATGTAGAGACTAAACCAGGCATGCGAAGCATCGGTACCAATGAGTTTCTCGACACCTTCCGGTGAAACTGTTTCGATATAACCGCTTACATAACGGGCAGGCAAACCGAGAGAACGAAGACAGGAAATGGCCAGATGGGCAAAATCCTGACATACACCCTTCCGCTCTTTCATTACCTGCGCCAGCGGTGTTGAGATGGTTGTATGTCCCGGTTTATATTCGAATTCAGTATAAATTCGTTTTGTCAGATCTTCTGTTGCTTCAAACACAGATTTTCCTGGTTCGAACGAACGCATCGCAAATTCCAGTATCTCATCATTGGAAGCGGTCATGGGCGTTTCAAAACTATACTGCTTGATATCCATCGATTCTCCTTTGAGATTCTGTATCTCCCTTTTTACTTCCTCCAGGCCGGCATTACGATAAACATCCATTTTTATTTGACCGGTATGGTGTCGCTCCACCTCGGAAGTGACATTTACTGTGAGTTCCCAATGTTCCTTTTCAATGGAAAAATAAATCACTTTGTTTCCAAAAAAATCTTCGTATTCATTGATCCGGTCTGGTTTTGGTTCAATCCGGATACTCGTATTTTTACAAATTTGCTCGCCGCTGTTGCGCGGTACCAGGCGTGCGATATTATGACAGAGACTCACGGGTTCCAGGTAGGTATATGTTGTTTTATGTTGAATGGTATATTTCATAACTGGAATGATCTGTGATATCACCGGATAATGATCGTTTTGGGTGTCATCTCGTGTTTGAAAAACGCTTTGGAAATAACGCCCGGAATGGCAGATAATATCTGGAAAATCCGGGAAAGAAATATTTCAAGATTGGTATATCCTTCATTGTCCGAAACAGACAGATCCGTTTTGTTTGCGAGCTTGAGCAGAGTGTCGGCTTCCAAAATAAGACGTTCGTATTCAGTCAGCGATTTAACCGCGTTATTTTTTGGCAGGTTTTGAAGGTAGGATTTCAATCTTACCACCTGGTAAGTCAATGATCTTGGATTATTGGGATCAAAGAGTAAAAGATCTATTACCAGCATATTTTGAAGCGGTCGCCTGTATTTATATCTGTAGCTCACAAGTCCCTCATTACTCATCAAAACTGACTGCTGCAGATTATATTCCACCTGTTCGCTATATTTTTTTACCAGGTTTGTTCTCAGCATGGTGATGACCAAAAGACTCTGTTCGATTTTTCTTCCCACATCCAGCATAATCCAACCCTGTTCACGGGAAATACTTTCGCGGTTCAGGCCGATAAAGGCAACGACGGATGTGATCAGATGATCGAGCGTATGGATCATTTGCAGATGTCCATAATGTGACAGGGGAATGCCATTTTGCAATCCCTCTTCCATACCGCGAATCACCCGCCAGGTATCGGTGGACCAATGATCCCGAACTTCATGAATGGCTTTATGAAATTGTAAAAAATTATGTTTGATGCCACCCACTCTCTTTTCATTGAAGAGAACATCTTTTAATTCTTTCCAGGGATCAGCAAATAGATCATCTGCATTTTCCCCGGCAAATCCGGGTAATGTGTAACTATACTTTGTAAATGCTTCCAGCAGACTCCTTTCCGTTTGCCGGTTAATATCCGTGATCAGTTTATTTCCTTCAGCGAGAAATTGCATAACTGTTCTGAGAAAACGTGCGTTACCCAAAATGCGTTCCGTGTACCGTCCAACCCAAAACAAATTCTCGGCTGCATGACTGGGTAACATATCATTATATGTTTCAACCACGGATTCAGGTGTTTCCTTCAGCACGTTGACGACGCGACCCGGTTCCGGTGAAATGATCCAGGCGTCCTTGCTAAACCCGCCGGTCTGACTTGAAATGAGAAAGTTTGTCGCATCGGCAGATGATCTGACCAGGCCACCGGCCATGGCCACATAGTCATTTTGGTTGCTAACCAAAAAACTTCTGAATAATACTTTCTGGGGTACAATTCTTCCTTCAATAAGTGAAGGGCTAAGCGAAATTTCTACTTTTTCCTGCCCCACATAGAGGGCCGGATTTAATCTGATCTGTTGTTTGCATGCTTCCAGCTGCCTGTCTGATAAAGAAGCTCCGTCAATGGAAGAACTGCCGGTTGCACTGCGGTGTATTTTTTTTATAACCAGCGTCTTTATATTTTCTAAAACATATTGAAGTTCCCGCGGCTGGCCGCACCACCAGGAAGCAATTGTCGGCAGTATCAGATCCTCATTTAAAAAATACCGCGACACCAGTTGCAGGAATGGCATCATTCCGGGATTTTCAAGAACACTGCTACCCAGCGGATTTGCCATGCTCACATTTCCACTCCGCACACATTGCAGTAATCCAGGAATGCCCAGTTGGGAATCAGCTTTTAATTCCAGCGGATCGCAATAAATATCGTCCACCCGGCGAAGGATAACATCTACACGTTCCAGACCGCCCATGGTTTTCAACCATACATAATTATCTTTTACAATGAGGTCATTGCCCTGCACCAATGTAAATCCAAGATGTGAAGAGAGATATGAATGTTCAAAATAAGTTTCATTGGAAGAACCCGGCGTCAATATAACAATGCGTGGATTCAGATTTTTGTGCGGGGCGATTTCGTTCAAACCATTCCGGAGTCCATTGAAATAAGGAGAAAGATGACGGACTTTCAGACCGTCAAATAATTCAGGAATGACGCGCGTCATCGTTGTTCTGTTTTCCAGCGCATAGCCCGATCCGGACGGTGCCTGTGTCCGGTCGTTGACAACCCAGAGTTTACCCTTCGTACTTTTTGCAATATCAGCCGAATATAAAACCAATTGATGTTTACCTCTCTGGCGGATACCGCTGCAGGGTCTCAGGAAACCTGCATGATTATAAATAAGTTCCATGGGTAAAATCCCGCCTTTTATCAGTTTTCTTTCCCCATAGATATCTTCGAGAATGAGATTGAGTAGTTGCGCTCTTTGAGAAAGGCCAGTCTCGATAGAGGTCCATTCTTCCTGGCTGATTAAAAATGGAATATTGTCCAGTTTCCATGGGCGGTTTAATCCATTCGGATCGCCATAAATATTATACGTAACTCCATTTTCCCTAAGCAGTCGAAGGGTGTCGATATTACGACCATTGATTTCTTCTTCCCCAATCCGGGAATAGGTATCAAAGAAAGTTTCCCAGTGAGGGCGGATATTTCCGTCCTCATCTAACAATTCACCGTAAGATTGATGAATATTAAAATAATCCCTGAAAATCGGATTTGCGAGTAGATTCGGGTTCATTGTTTCGAATCGTGTAAACGGGCAGTCAGCTAACATCGGTTTAAAAATAGGGAAAATAGGGTTTATATTTAAGATCTGTTTTCAACATCCCGCGTGCATAACAGCTGGTGAGAGGCAGGAGGCAAAAAGCACGAGGCGAAATAATTTAATTAACAATTGACAATTGCCAGTTAACAATTAAAAATATATGTGGAATTTAAAATTAGGAATATATCCAATTCTGATTGTTATTTCATTTTATTGCAACGCCCAATCCGGAACATCCCTGCCACGGAGTACGCCGGAAGCAGAAGGGGTTTCTTCTACCGGCATTTTGAAATTTATAAATGCTTCCGAGGCAAGTAAAAACGAAATGCATAGTTTCATGGTCCTTCGCCATGGAAAAGTGATCGCCGAAGGATGGTGGGATCCTTATAAACCGTCCCTCCGTCATACACTTTATTCCGCCAGTAAAACATTTGTTTCAACAGCTGTGGGATTCGCAGTGAGTGAAAACAAACTCAATCTTTCGGATAAAGTCATTTCATTTTTTCCCCATGACTTACCGGATACGATCTCTGCGAATCTCGCGTCACTGACCATCAGGGATATGCTCATCATGTCGGACGGCATGGATCCGGAACCCAGTGCGCTGTCCAGAAAATCAAAGAACTGGGTAAAGGCATTTTTAGCTACCCCCATTGTAAATAAACCAGGCACTGTGTTTTTATATAATTCCCTGGGGACTTTTATGTTATCCGCCATTGTTCAAAAAGTAACCGGTCAAAAAGTTATTGAATATCTGAAACCGCGACTCTTTGATCCACTGGGCATTTCAGGAATGGATTGGGAAGAAAATCTGATGGGCGTCAATACGGGTGGCTGGGGTTTACGCGTAAAAACAGAGGACATGGCAAAACTCGGACAGCTTTATCTTCAAAAAGGGCTATGGAACGGTAATCAGATTATTCCATCATCCTGGATTGAAGAAGCAACGACCGCAAAAATTATTCAGCATCCCGATTTGCCGCAATCAAAAAAAGATTCGAGCGACTGGGAACAGGGTTATGGTTATCAGATATGGAGGAGCCGCCATCATTCTTATCGGGCAGATGGTGCATTCGGACAGTATATTCTTGTTTTGCCCGGCCTGGATGCTGTTATTGCTATACAGGAAGAAACGCACAACATGCAGAACGAGTTAAACCTGGTTTGGGATTATCTTCTGCCGGCATTTAAAAAAGATAAACTGCCGGAAGATCTGAAATCACAAAGCGCTTTGAAAGCAAAATTATCTACCCTGGCCCTCGTTCCGGAGTCGGGCAGTTTTACTTCCCTGAATGCAAATAAAAACCTGATTAAGTATTTCGTACTCGAACCGAATGACAATCATATTTCGTCCATCAGTATACAGATCCGTGATAGTATATGTCATTTTATTCTTAACGCCGGAACCGATACATATGATCTTTTTTTTGGAGCAGGATTCTGGAAGACGGCACAAACAAATAAACCCGGACCTTATTCAGTATCCGATGCAATGGAAAACTGGGCCATTCTTTCACCTTATAAAGTCGCCGGAAACTTTTTCTGGCGGGATGATGAAACACTGGTAATGCAAATGCGCTATATAGAGAGTCCGCATACAGAAATCTTTACCTGTCATTTTGATGGCAAAAATATATCGGTGGACATCGAACGAAGTCTCGATTACGGATCCAAAAAATCAGTTATGACGGGCGTTCAGAAATAGGCTGGAGGCAGGAAGCTTAGCTTCGTCTTCACGCCTCCAGCTTCACGCCTCTGGTCTCCCGCCTTACGCCCTCAGCCCTTTAATACTTATAAACAGCATAACCCCATGGCTCCATCTTCCAGGATTTATTACCCAACGGTTCATTTTTTCCCATAAATACATTGAACGGAGTTCCATTCAATGATTTATCATTAACCGTAATCGTTTGTTCTTTATCCGAAAGATTCAGGATGACAAAAATTTTGTTTCTTTCTTTTTGCCTTACATAAGCATATAGTGCGCGCTCGTCGCCTACTTTTACTTTTCGGAAAGATGCATTGGCAGCAAGTGCCGGATTGTTCTTTCTTAAATTCAGCAGGATTTTATAAAAATGCGCCCTTCCGTATTTTCCAAATACAATCGGATCTTTTTCAAAAAACGCAAGCGGCCTCAGCACGGGTTCTTCCTGACCACTATAGATCAGGGGAACGCCATCGACCATGGTCTGGGTGAAAACAGCAAAAGGCGCATGAGATCTGCCGGGAAAAGAACCATAGTCGGCTTTGTTCCAGCTGTTTTCATCATGGTTGCTGGTAAAATACATTTGTATAGTATTGGACGGATACATCTGCATATTTTGTTTTTGAATACTATCCAGTCCAAAGGCCGGACGATCCCCTTTCGAAATTTTTTCCATCATATGAAACATATGCCAGGGATAAATGGCATCAAATCCTGATATCGGCAGATAGCTGCTGTCACCTTCTGCCAGCATGAATATATTTTTTATGTTTTTCAGCCGGGGAATACATTTTTGCCAGAATGACCCGGGCACATTCCAGGCCACATCACATCTGAATCCGTCAATATTTGATTTGACAAGCCAGAATTTCATCGCCGCAATCATACTGTCCTCCATAACCGGATTCTGATAATCGAGCTGACGGGTATCGCCCCAGTCTTTGGCTATCGCTGCCTTTCCCGAACTATCCTTTACAAAAAAATCCGGGTGTTCCGTGAGCCATCGGTTATCTGCGCCTGTATGATTCGGAACCCAGTCAATGATAACTTTCATGCCCATACTGTGAATTTGCTTTACGATCGAAATCCAGTCATTCATGGTCCCGAATTCCGGATTCAATGCAGTATAATCAGCCACGGCATAATAACTTCCCAGCGTTCCTTTACGATCCACTTTGCTGATCGGATTCAAAGGCATAAACCAAAGCGTTTGTACGCCCATGGATTTGAGACGCGCCAGATGTTTGGCAAATGCATTGAGTGTTCCTTCCCTGCTGTATTGCCGCACATTCACTTCATAAATATTGCCCTGCATGATCCAGGCCGGGTGCCCGTCACTTGAGTCAGACTTCGAAATAACAAGTTGTGCATCTTGACAGAATGAGTATAGAAATGCGAATTGCAAAATGAGTAAGCCAATACTTTTTTTCATGATGGCAAATTTCAGCGTTTTATTCTTTGAAAGATAAATACTCCCTTTTTATTTGCTACCACAATATCCGGCAGTCCGTCCTGGTTCATATCTTTTACTAAGACCAGCAATCCGACGCCCGAA
>DASXKM010000026.1:0-4417 GCA_036496825.1 Puia sp.
CTGTGAGGCATAAAAAAAACCGTCACGCTTATAGCGTGACGGTCCCTATGTATGAAAACCTTAACCCCTTAGCTAAACAGACCGCCTTTTTTCAATTCCTTAGTGTCTTCTCCGATCTTAAATCCATTGTGATAGATTTCGATCTTATAAGAACCTGGTATGAACGAACCTGATTGTTTCCAGGCAAACTGTACAGATTTAGTTTTTCCGGCTTCGATATCTACAGGCACTTTAGCTGTGTAGATCTTGTCACCTTCATCACGGCTTGCAAAAGTTCCTGAACCCAGAGCAGGTACAGAGATTGGTTTGCCATCCGGTCCGGTGATACAAACATAAACATCAGTCTGGCCATTCTGGGCGATACGATTGTTTACGTCGAAAGAAATGATCAGCTTGTCAACTCTCTTTGCAGTGGTAGTGATTTTTTCCTTACCATTTTTGCGGTCCTTAACAGGAACTACAGAAATGTTTGATGCATTGAGGGTGGAAGCGATGTCTACTTTCTTTTCCAGATCTTCTTTCTGGGTAGTCGTTGTAGACAGATCAGAAGTCAGTTTTTCTTTATCGGCAGTCAACTGTGTTTTGTCGGCTGTCAGCTGAGTATTCTGAGTAGTTAATGTCGCAACCTGTGCCTGAAGATCGGAGATCTTTGTATTCAGGTCAGCAATTAATGCTTTTGCTTTATTTAATTCAGCAACCGTTGCATTTTTCTTGCCGAGGATGCTTCTGATTTCAGCTTTTTTCTTTGCGATATCAGAATTTGAAGAAGAAAGCTGTGATGTCAAACGATTGTTCGTACCAGTCAATGAATCAAGGCGAACAAGGGCGTCATCGAAATTCTTCTGTAATGCGCCTTTTTCGTCTGTTACTTTAGCGATCTGAGTTTGTTGGCTCTGTTGAACCTGCTCCTGTTTGTTATTGTTCCAAAGTAAATAACCCCAGGTGCCGAGGAAACCTGCTGCCAGCAAACCGATTACCAGATTCTTAAAATCTTTTTTCGGTGGCTGACTTTGTGGAGTCGCGGATGGATAATTAGTGGTTGTGCTCATGGTTTGATTTTTAATTTTAAATATTTTTTTTGTACGGGACCCGTGGTTTAGGCAGGTTTCCAGTACCCAGTTTGTCTAAAACCGTGCCAAACTTGGTTATCTGCAAGTAAGTTGATAAGAATTGTCAATTGTTAATTGTTAATTGTCAATTGGTTACAGCGGTTCCGGCAATGAGATTTCCCGGTTAGCCATTAACAATTAACCATTATCAATTAAAAAAATAACTTGCGCTTAAAACCTGAAAATTGTCGGCAGAACAGATAATACGTGACTGGAAAAAGAAAATTTACAAACCGGTTTACTGGCTGGAAGGAGAAGAAGAATACTTTATTAATGAGGTGATGGATTTTGCAGAGCACCGGATTTTACCCGAAGAAGAGAAGTCTTTTAACCTGTCTGTTTTTTATGGAAAAGACGCGGACTGGGCTTCGGTTATAAATGCCTGCCGGCGCTATCCGATGTTTGCCGAGCGGCAGGTGGTGTTATTAAAGGAGGCGCAACAGATGCGGGATATTGCCAAACTGGAACCATATATCATGCAACCCCTGGCTTCCACCATCTTTGTTGTTTCTTATAAGGACAAGAAAGTGGATGGCCGAAGCAAGCTCGCCAAACTTCTAAAAGAGAAAGGCGAATTATTGTCGACCAAAAAAATGTACGACAACCAGTTGCCGGAATGGGTCACCGAATTATTACAATCCATGGGTTTTACGATTCAGCAGAAGGCACTGGCCCTGCTGATCGATCATATCGGCAATGATCTGATGCGCATAAAAAGTGAGATTGGGAAAATTCAGATCAACCTCGGTAACCGGAAGATGATTGATGAGGATGATGTTGAAAAATATGTGGGCATCAGCAAGGAATATAATGCGTTTGAATTGCAAATTGCTTTGGCAAGAAAGGATCTTGCGAAATCGCTGCGTATCATTCAGTATTTCGAAAGTAACCCAAAGGCGGCGCCGATCCAGCTGGTGCTGCCGACCCTTTATAGTTTTTTTAGTAAAGTGTATATGATATTTGGAATTCCCGTTCCGGACGAAAAGACGACTGCTTCTGTACTGGGTGTATCTCCGTTTTTTGTAAAGGACTATTTGCTGGCGGCAAAAAATTACGGATTTCCGGGAACCGAAAATGCGTTGCTTCTGTTACATCATTATAATTTGAAAAGTGTTGGAGTCAGTAGTGTCAATGTTGAAGATGCATCACTTTTGAAGGAATTGGTTGCAAAGCTGTTTTAGTGTTGTGAATGTGTAAGCGTACTAATGTAGGATTTCGAAATTGAGAAAGGAAATGATAGTGTGTGAATGTGTAATTTTTCCATATTTTTATTTCCATACATATATTTTCACATTATACTTCCAGACTTCCAGTCTTTCAGTCTTTCAGTCTTCCAGACTTGCAACCTTGTCTTTTGCGATTTGCTCCCGGAGCGCTTCGAGACTTTCAAATTTCACTTCCGGACGGAGGAATTTTTTGACGATCACTTTTAATATTTCGCCGTAGATCATTCTGTCAAAATCGAAAATATTCACTTCAATGGTTCTTTTGGAGACACCGATGGTTGGGCGAAAACCAATACTCATCATGCCCCGGTATACTTTGTCAGGCTCATTCAGCAGTATTGCGTCCACTGCATAGATGCCGTCGCCGGGAATGAGTTTATATTTTTCAGTGACCTCGAGATTTGCTGTTGGATAACCGAGTGTCCGTCCCAGTTTATTTCCTTCCACGACCCTGCCGCAGAAAAAAAATGTATAGCCCAGTAGTTTCCTTGCCGTTTCCATATCGCCCGCACTGACTGCTTCCCGGATCCTGGTGGAAGAGACAGAAATAGAATTCAGGATATGGGCCGGAATTTCCTGCAGCTCATAATTATAAATGGCGGACTGCTGTTTCAGCAATTCATAATTGCCCGCCCGTCCCTTTCCGAAACGATGATCATATCCGATGATCAGTGTATGCGGTTTAAAATAATGGATCAGAAACCGTCCGATATATTCCTCCGCCGTCATCCGGGCAAAGTCTTCTGTAAACGGAATGACCACCAGGTGATCGATGCCCATACCGGAAAGCAGTTCAATTTTTTCATCGAGGGTATTGATAAGCTGGATACCGGCCGCTGCGTTTATAACCGTTCTGGGGTGGGGATCGAAAGTGATGATAACGGTTTCGCCATCCACTTCGGCAGCTCTTTTTTTCATCTGGTTGATCACCTGCTGATGACCCGTGTGTACACCATCAAAGGTTCCAATGGTGAGTACGGTATTTCGAAAAAGGGGCAGCGCTTCAATATTCCTGTAGACCTGCATAAGTAAAATCTGTTGCGAAATTATATAAACGCGCCTTATGAATTAAAATTTCTGCTTTTCGTTTTCCGGCCCCCCGGATTCGATTAGCTTTGCGCCAGATTTAAACCCGGATTTTTCTATATGTCTCTTTATTCCCGACGTGGTGTTTCAGCCCAGAAAGAAGAAGTGCATCAGGCGACGGCCAGCCTGGACAAAGGACTTTATCCCTTTGCCTTCTGCAAGATTTATGCAGATTTCCTCGGTGGCGATCCGGCGTGGGTGAACCTGATGCATGCCGACGGTGCGGGTACCAAGAGTATACTGGCCTATTTATACTGGAAAGAGACGGGCGACATTTCTGTCTGGAAAGACATCGCCAGGGATGCAGTGGCGATGAACCTCGACGATTTGTTGTGCGTGGGTATTTATGATAATCTCCTTTTTTCATCAACCATCGACCGGAATAAGTCAAGGATACCGGGTGAGGTTTTACAGGCCGTCATCGAAGGCACGCAGGAATTTTTTGATGAATTGAAATTATCCGGGGTCGGCATTCATTTTCTCGGTGGCGAAACCGCCGATGTGGGCGACCTGGTCAGAACCATTGCCGTGAACGGCACAATGACGGCACGCTGGCCGAAATCAAAAATTATCAGTAACGGGAAAATCTCCGCGGGTGATGTGATCGTTGGTATTTCCAGCAGTGGAAAAGCTTCTTATGAAAAAGTTTATAATAGCGGCATCGGATCAAACGGATTAACCAGCGCCCGTCATGATGTGCTGGAGGCCAGCTACGGACATTATTATCCGGAGACGGTGGAACCGATGCTCGACAAGGATGTGATCTATACCGGAAGCCATAAGTTAACCGATGCTGTAAAAACAGAAACAGGAGAAGAAACGACGATTGGCAGATTGTTGCTGAGTCCGACGAGAACTTACGCACCGGTGGTGAAGGCCCTGCTGGAAAATCATTTTGACCGGATTCATGGCATGATCCACAGCAGTGGGGGCGGACAAACAAAATGTCTGAAATATCTGCCCGGTCCCATGCGCATCATAAAAGATAATTTATTT
>DASXKM010000027.1:0-2473 GCA_036496825.1 Puia sp.
GAGAATACACGGAAGTCGCAATGATGCGGTCGTTCCGTTCCTGTCTTTTGTCCCGTTCCTGCTGAACCGCTTCCAGGAGAGCAAGTGGACGGCAACAGATCAGTGAGCCCTGTATCAACGCCGAATCCATCAGGATCAAAACATCCAACGGATCGCCATCGCCTCCTTTGGTGCCGGGAATAAATCCAAAATCATAGGGAAATACCATTCCCACAGGCATTATTTTATTTAGCTGGAATATGTGCTTTTTAGGATCATAGTCATATTTATGTGCAGAACCCTTCGGTGTTTCAACTACCACCTGCAACTGACCATTCTCCACGGGCTTTATGTTATTCAATTTCATGGGCGATGCAGATTTTTCGTTCCGGTTTCAATAACATAATAAAAAACAGGCTGATAACATCCGGAGGATGCCACCAGCCTGACTGAGTTTTCCAGAGTCACTTATTATTTATTTACGACTTATTTATTTACGACCTTATCAGTTTGCTCGGCCATATCCAGATGATGTTCCAGCGTTGGTAATTTTCCTCTTGCCCATTGCACAATTGCGGAATCCTTTCCATTGTCTGCTTCCTTTTTGAACATATCGATATTGTCTTTATGTCCACTGACCATTGCTGACGCATAATCCTTGTCAAAATCAGTTCCATTCTTGGCGGATAAATCAGACAACTGCTTCTGACATTTGTCGCTCAATGTAGCGGGGATGGCTATATTTTTTGATGAAGCCAGTTTCTTTAATTGCTCATCGGCCTTCGAATGATCCCTTACCATCATGGCACCGAAACTTTTTACTGATTTATTATGGCTTTTCTGTTCAGCCAGCTTACCCAGCTGAACTTCCAGCATTCCGCCATCGGCGGCTGACACAACAAATTCTGCATCTGTTTTTAATTCCGCCAGGTGACTGGGTGCCGAAGCGACCGTATCAGCCGATTTTGCACTGTCGATTTTTGCGGTATTGATGCTGTCAGCAATTTTTTTACTGTCTGTTTCAGAATTTGATCCGCAGGAACTCATAGCCGCAAATGAAAAAATGGCGGCGAAATAAAGAATATTTTTCATGATATATGTTTAGCCTATGCCTCCAATAATAATGCCTGCGAAACCATGCGGTAAGGAAAATATAAAAGTGGAGTTTGTAGAAAATTAGTCCCACCGGCGGTTTAAGGTCTTCTGACCGTATCCATGGAAGATTTTTCCTGCTCCTTCCTGGCGCCTGCCGAATCTGCGGATACCGGGGTCTGGGGAATTTGTTGTTGCATGGAAGTATCACCTGATTTTTTTATGGCAGTATCCGCCGACTGGTCGTGTTGATCACGCGTTCCGCAACTAAATGTTAAAGCGATTAACAACAATGCAATAACCTTTTTCATGATAGGTTTATTTATTTGTCAGCTAATACTTTTTCTCCGGCAGATTTATCGTCCAATTCTTTTTTTTCGGTTGGAGCCGAAGCCAGCGCGACCGTGCCGGGCGCGTTGAGCACTTCTCCATCCATGGAATATCTTGCTCCGTGACAGGGACAGTCCCAGGATTTCTCTGTCTTGTTCCATTGAACAATACATTTTAAATGGGTACAGACCGGATCGATGGCATGTATTTTACCTATCTCATCTTTGGAGACCCCTAACGGTGAATGGCCGGGCTTTTTGATAACACGACCGGTTCCGTTGCGCAATCCTGCAAGCGAAGACGATTTGTACATATCTATTCTGTCCCCGACAAACGATGATACAACGTCGGAATTCTCTTTAATAAAATTTGAAAACCCGGCGACCGGTTTTATTCTTCCCGGATTAAAAATGTTCTCATACTCATGGTTTCCGGAAATAATCAGGGTGCTTAAAACCTTCGCGGCTATATGGCTGTAGGTCATACCATTTCCGCCGAAACCGGTGGCGACAAAAATATTGTCGCTGCTTCCCGGCAGATGACCGATATAGGCGAGCCCGTCTGCCGGATCAAAATACTGGGACGACCATTGAAATGCAATATTTTTTATTTTGAAATATCGTTTCAAATATGAGCCAAGTCTGTCAAAGGGCAAATCCGTATCTTTTTCGTGTCCTGTTTTGTGATCTTCACCGCCGGCGATCAGGTATTTCTTTCCACCCATTTCCTGGGTTCGGTAATAATGATAGGGATCTTTCATGTCATAGGCCGGAAATTCGGGATATGCATTATTTTTCAGCTCCGCTGCCATTACATAACTTCTATAGGGAGCGCATCGCATATGCAGCATATTGACGCCGGGCGGAATATGCGTCGCATAAATAAGTTTTTTAGTTTTGAAAACGCCCCGGGTCGTTTGAACCTCCAGTATTCTTCCTTCTTTTACATCCTGCACAAAACAATTCTGCAGGATATTGCCGCCGGCTGATTCGAAAGCTTTGGCCATTCCATATACATATTTTACCGGATGAAACTGGCCCTGACCCTTAAACCGAATTGCTTTTTTGAACGG
>DASXKM010000028.1:0-2959 GCA_036496825.1 Puia sp.
TCCTCAATATGGCTTAGCCGTTTGGCACGCATGTGCATGCGAAGCCATTGGATCCATAAAATAATTCCCATAATCAGAACAAGCAGAAGGAATTTAAAATAAATCGTCTGATAAAACGCCGCTTTTATGTTGAATGAAAACTCGACATTATTTTTTGAAAATCCAGCCGCTCCCAGGAAAGCTCTGGCTCTGAAAGTATAATGTCCGGGGGGAAGTGCCGGATAGACCACGAAATGATTCGGCGTTAAAGCCGAATATGATTTCTCCATTCCTTCCAGCTGGTACTGGTATAATATGGATTCGCTATTCAGAAAGCTGGGGCATCTGAAGGAAAACGTCAGATGGTTTTCATCGTGTGGCAGTACGAGATTTTTGGGAATAGAATACCATTCATTTAGCAGACCGGTAAAACGATTGGGTGCTATATCCTTTGAGTAAACCTGTACCTGTTGCAGAACTACCGGTGGCAAATAGCTGACGCTTTTTTCTGAAACCGGAACATATTTGAAAAGCCCGGATACTGTACCGAACCACAGATTTCCGTTTTCATCATATATCGCGGCCCCCTGATTACACTCAGAAGAGGAAATATCTCCGGCAATGGACAAGTTTGATAACTGCACGGCTTCTGTTAATGTATCCAGGACAATCTTATTGATTCCTCTTCCGGTTCCCAGCCATATCTGATTTTTGTGATCAGTAGCGACACTATAGATAAAATCGGCATTCAGGCCGGTTTTCGTTGTGAATTGCCGGTGTTTACCATTTACAGTATTATAGATAATCAGCCCTTTATTTGAAGTAGCAAACAGATAAAATGATCCAAGGGTGGCAATTGACATGAAACTCGAAGTATTTAACAGAGAATCATTTATTTTTCTGTAATTAAAATCCTTCGCCACCATGAAAGCTCCGTAGTCCGTTGCCACCAGTATACTGTCTTTTGCAACCGGAAGCATCCTGTTTGAAAATAAATTTAAAATCCGTGTTGTTTTCCCCGATGCTGAGATATTGAAAAATCCAAGGCATGAAGAGACCCAGAAACCACCTTCATTATCTGGTAATACCGCATTGATACATCTTTTTAATTCTCCGAGATGAATTCTCGAGTATTTACCATCCTCATATTTTGAAAATAATCCACTGCTGGATAAAACATAGATTGAATTTTTTCCCGCTTTCAATAAGCCCGTAACATTCTGATCCATCGGGTCTTCCGACGGGGATTTCAGATGATTTATTTTTTTACCGTCATACATATACAATCCACCACCTTCCGTACCGAAAAAGAGCTTGTTATTATCTTCCAGCATTGGCATCACATTCAAATTATGCGTTGCACTAAACTCGTCGTATATCAGAAAGGGTTGAAATGAATACCGGAATACACCAGTCCCGTTGGTACCAAACCAGATATTATCTTCGTGATCTTCAAATATCGATACTGTATTACTGCCTTCGTAACCGTTGGAAGCGTTAAAGGCAGTTAAACCCGAGTCACTGTATTGGAAAAGTCCGATGCTGCTGGTGAACCATAGTCTATTCGATCTGTCCAGATATAAATTTGTAAACTTCCCCAGATTTTCATTCTTGATAAGAGATTTTATGACGCCTTGTTCCGCGCTGTAAATTTCTCCAAACATCATCAGCAGGATCCTGTCTTTGTTGTTCAGGTCGAAGACAATTTTCTGACATACCCCTCTTCCAAACCTTTCCTCCAATGGAAATTGCATTTTCCATCCTTCTTTTTCCAGTTTGTAAATTCCTTTACTCAGTACGGCAGCCCACAAAAATCCCTCCCGGTCGATCTGTATCGTTGTTACTATTTCATACAATCCGGACACCACCGTGTGAAGTGGCTTTTCACCTTTGTTCATCCGGTATAATGTGCCCCCCGCAAGAGCCCAGATCCTGTTAGCAGAATCTTCCTGAATCGATTTAACGACATTCGCCGACGGGTTTTCTGAAAATTTATAACTTTTGAATCCTGCTCCATTAAATCTGGATACTCCGTTAATCGTTCCGATCCAGATATTGGATTCATGATCCGCCATGATGGTATTCGCGAAATTGCTGACCAGGCCATCCGTCTCGCTGTAATTGGTAAAAACTTTCCCGTCAAAACGGGATATACCTCCAAGGGTACAAAACCAAAGATTATCAAAATGATCCTGTGTTATAGCGATCACCTGGGATTGTATCAAACCCTGCTGAACATTGTAATTTTGAAAATGGACTTTCTGTGCGGATAAGAAGACCGGAAAGAACAAGCAAAAGAAAATCCCTTTGATGATATGAATGATTTGACCCTTATTTAAAAAAATGATCATGCAGAAAGATAATAAGCCGCAAGCTCTATAAACTAATAGATAATTAACTTTAGGGCCTGTTCTGTTCGGAATAAATCCCCCATAAAGGGGGAGTCCCATCTCCGGGAAATCATGGAAATTTATGAAAATTTAATTTGTAATGGAAGAAACCAATGTTCGGATCGTCATTGTCGAAGATGACAAAGTCATTCGCGAGGGATATCGGTTTTTAATCGGTGAAAAACAAGGCTATCAGGTAATCAATACTTATTCAACGGCAGAACAGGCAATTAAAAAACTGACTGAGGACAATCCCGACCTGGTGATGCTGGATGTAGGACTTCCGGGGATGTCCGGAATTGAAGCCATACCAAAAATAAAAAATCTGCTGCCTCATACCCTCATTTTAATCTGCACCGTGCATGATTCAGAAGATATTATATTTCGTGCTTTGACCAATGGTGCATCCGGTTATCTGACAAAAAACAGTTCAGCTGTAAAAATTATGGAATCTATACGCGAAATCATGCAGGGAGGGGCTTCCATGAGCGCAAATGTGGCTCAGCTGGTTATTCGTTCTTTTCAAAGAAACTCGCATTCGCCTTTATCCAGAAGAGAAACTCAGATCCTCGAGGAAATTGCCAAGGGAA
>DASXKM010000029.1:0-3711 GCA_036496825.1 Puia sp.
TGGTTTAATAAGCTTGAAGCATGAGGCGTGAGGCCGGAACCTTTATCATGCCACACAGTTTAACCAATGCCTCACGCTTCCAGCTTCATGCCTCCAGCCTGCGCACGCCTAAAATGTGTAAATTTGCACCATGTACATCCAGCAACTTTATACCGGCTGCCTGAGCGAAGCGGCTTATTATATTGAGAGTGAAGGTGAAGCCGCGATTATCGACCCCCTGCGGGATATTGAAGAATATCTGGTCCTGGCCAAAGAAAGAAAAGCGACCATTAAATACATATTCGAAACTCATTTCCATGCTGATTTTGTGAGCGGTCATCTCGACCTGGCACAGGCTTCCGGCGCGCCGATCGTTTATGGTCCGGAAACGGAAACTTCGTTTCCGATTTACCGTGCCAAAGACGGGGAAATTTTCAAACTCGGCAACCTTACCATCGAGGTACTTCATACCCCCGGACATACCGTCGAATCTTCCTGTTATCTTCTCCGCGAAGCTAACGGTAATCCATATGCGATATTTACCGGCGATACGTTGTTTGTGGGCGATGTCGGCAGACCAGACCTCAGCAGTGGCAACCTCAGCCGGGACGAACTGGCATCCATGCTGTATGATTCTTTACAGAAAAAAATAGCGCCTCTCCCTGATCATATCATCATCTACCCGGCACATGGTGCCGGAAGCAGCTGCGGAAAAAATATCGGTCCGGATACCTATAGTACGCTCGGTGAAGAAAGAAAAAATAATTATGCTTTGCTGGCGGGGTCAAAAGAGGAATTTATAAAGGCCGTCACGGACGGACTCAACGCGCCGCCCCAGTATTTTGCCGTGAATGCCCGGATCAATAAAGAAGGATATGAGAGTCTGGATGAAGTGATGGAAAACGGGTTGAAGCCGCTGAGCCTGGAAGAATTTAAGAAACTGATCAACGAAGATGATGCCATCTGTCTGGATACGCGCATTTCAACCGTCTTCTCGGAAGGATTTGTTCCGGGTGCCGTCAGTATCGGGCTGGACGGACGTTTTGCTGAGTGGGCCGGAAGCCTGCTGCCCTTCGACAAACCATTTGTTCTGGTGACTGAACCGGGAAAAGAAAAGGAAAGTGTCGTCAGACTGGCCCGCGTAGGATTTTCACAAATGCATGGATTCCTGAAAGGCGGATTTGAAACCTGGAAAAATTCGGGTGAGCCCATCGATCTCATTATAAATATTGACGCGGATGAATTTGCGATGGACCTGCCCTTTGATCCGAAAATAAAAGTAGTCGACGTTCGCAGGGAAACTGAATTTGCCGACGGGCATGTGGCCGGCGCGACGAATATTCCGCTGGAAACATTAACCGATCCCGGCACGATGGCCGACTTCGATGATTCCGATAATATATATATTCATTGCGCCAGCGGTTACCGAAGCGTGATCGCCACCTCACTTTTCAAACGCCAGGGTATTCACAATATCCATAATATCGCCGGCGGCTGGGACGAAATAAAAAAAATCGACGGTCTTGAGATTGAGAAAGAGAAGAGTGTTCTTAATTAAAACTAGAGCTCCTTATAGTGTGGTCCCGCATCATGCGGGATGTAGAGTGTATAAAATGTAAAAACTCAAAATTGTCCCGCACGTGCGGGATGCAGATGACAATTTGCAAATATGAAATTTGGCTTCAGGCGACGTGCTTTATGTTTTTAGCTTTTATTTCTTTAAACCTTTGGCTTTGAGCCTGTATTGGTTTTAGGCATTGTGCGTTGGGCCTTAGCCTTAAGAAGGGCCTTAGGCTTAAGAAGGGGTTTAGGCTTATCGATTGATTCCGGCAGGCCGTGTTCCGCAATAAATTTTTCTGCTATTTCCAGTTTCCTGCATTTTTATCGGAAATAGACATTCTGATTTTATAACAATTTTGGCCAAGTTTGTCGTTTCCTGTAATCGGATCTTTCCTAAGCTGGTCTTTTAAAAGCATGAAATCATCCTTAATATTTGGATATTTCTTTTTGAGTGCTTCTGCTTCTGCCTTAAATGTAGAGGTAATGTAGATTTTAAAATTCTGAGAGGAATTCGTCGAAGGTCTCTCCTTTAATTTTGCCTGCGTGGATTTGTTGCGCTTCATGAAGACTGCTCATTATTCTATTTGCCTGTTTTTTTGCGCTTGATTTTGCTTTTGCGCCAGCAACAGAATTTCGTTTAGGAATAACACTTACCGGGCCGCGTATTTTTTTTACCGTAGTGGTATTACCAGAAGCCTTAATTAATATTTCTTTTCCCTTTTGCATACTTATATATAACGCTTCAAACTTACATCAATTATGTTTAAAATCAAACAGTTAAAACACCTTGTAAATACCGTGAAAAAACGATTAATTGATTAGATTAAAGGACGCCTGTTTACGTGGGTAACTGTAGGCGGGAATCAGGAAGCGGGAAGCAGGATGTCTTAGGCGGGAGGCTGGGAGAAGAGAGACTGAGCTGCTGAAATTCAGATCAATGTTTTGGAAATTTCACATTTGCAAATTGTCATTTGCATCCCACACGGCGGGACAATTTTGAATTCCTACATTTTCTACACTTTCCACATTCGCCACACTTACTCCGATCTTAAACTGTCAACAGGATTCATGAAAGCCGCTTTGATCGACTGAAAACTGACCGTGAATAATGTGATCAGTAAAATGCCGGCTCCCGCTGCTGCAAATATCCACCAGGAGATATTATCGCGATAAGTATAATCCTGTAACCAGCGGTTCATTCCATAATATGAGAGGGGAACGGATATACAAAGCGAGATCAGGACCAGCCTGACGAATTGAGTGGATAACATTTTCCAGATAGAAAGCATTGTAGCACCCAAAACTTTACGCACCCCGATCTCCTTGGTTCTTTGTTCGGCAACGAAGGAGGCGAGTCCAAACAAACCCAGACAGGAAATAAATATCGCCATGCCGGCAAAGACCGCCGACAGATTGGCAACACGTTCTTCCGGAGCAAATTTTCGCGCATATACGTCTTCGTTATATTGGAAAATAAACGGACTTCCGGGATTATATTTTTTAAATACATTTTCTATACCGGTCATCGCTGCCTGCTTTGGTATTCCGGCTTTCATCCGTATCGTGATCGTAGATAAATATCCGTCTCCGAGAAAAATCGCGGGTTCAATAGTTTCATTGGGCGAGTTTGTCAACAGATCCTGCACCACGCCAATTACTTTCCGTTCTTTGCCGTCGAATTTCATGAGCTCACCCACCGGATGAGGAATACCAATCGTCTTTACTGCTGCTTCCGTTAGTATCATTGAATTGGAATCCGCAAAGGCCCTTGAAAAATCACGGCCATCGATGACTTTCCAGCCAACGGTTCTTCCAAATTCCGGGGTCACATTTACATTCCGGAAAAAAACAACCAGGTTCGGATCCTTTCCACGCCAGTTCAAAGAATTATTATTATCGAAATGGGTGATGGGCTGGGAGGATTCGGACATTTCCGTGACGGCGCCGGTTCTCAACAGATCCGCGCGCAGTGCATCATAGTGTCCCTTCAGATCTTCCGATAACGGCATCGTGACCAGTCCTTCTCTTGTATAACCCGTCGGCCGGTCCTTGGCAAAAAGTATCTGTCGATAAACGACAATCGTTCCAATGATGAGACTTAAAGAAACCGTGAATTGCATAACAACCAATATCTGCCGGGGAATGGAATTGTACCGGCTTCCCTGGAATGCG